>JBLINE010000105.1:0-4601 GCA_047638895.1 Lysobacterales bacterium | reverse complement strand
AGTAGATGTTTAATAGCTTTACTTTGAGAATAATTATAAAAATATTCATCAAATTGTGACGTATATTCAATGTTTTTTATACTACAAAGATGTTTGATAAATGAAGGAATGTTAAGTGTATCATCAATTAAATTAACGTATATCTCAATGCGATTACACGTAGATATAACAAATGCTTCCACAACACTTGGGTTACATTTTAGCTCACTAAGAAGTAACTCTTGCTGAATATTATTTAAATAAAATTGCTCACGCACATCAATTGGAGCGACTTTATGATTGAGTCCTAACATTAAAATTGACATAAATTTAATCCACTTAACTAATATTAATATTGCGACAGGATTATAGCAGAAAGGCTAGTTTGACACAAATTTTATATAAATATTAGGTATATATTATTACTAATGCAATTAATGGTTTTTAACTAAATTTTCAAGACAATCAACCCATTTTTGGCTTGCATTAAGGCTTGGTACTAAATCCCATTGCACTCCACCATTTTCAATAAAAATCTCTTTATATTCTTGCCCAACTTCAATGGTAGTTTCTAAACAATCAGCGACAAATGCTGGAGAAAATGCTAAATTTCTTGTTGTTTCAAAACATTGTGCCCTATAGCAATGTTGGTTTTTAGCATGATAGGCAGAACAACATTTTCCATTTGTTTGACAGTTTCCATCAAAAGAAGCTTTATGAATTTGTCTTTCAGGCAATCCATGATAACTGAATACATAGTGATCATAAGATGTCTTCAAAAATGGCTTAGCTTGTTCAACAAATGCGTCAATATACTTAGGGTCATTACAAAATTGTGATAGAAAAGTTATTTTTGGTAAGACTTCCCAAGATTTTATATTATCCATAACATATTCAATCGTTGATCCCGTCGATGATGATGCATATTGTGGATACATTGGTATAACAATGACTTCTGAAAATGCCTTCTTTTGTATTTCTTTTAAAACGACTTTTACATTTGGATTTTTATAACGCATTGCAAAAAAAACTTCATAAGAAGTTCCAAGTCTCTCTTGTAATGCTTTAGTAGCGTCTTCCCCGTAAAACTTTAAAGGAGAGCCTCTCTTCTCCCATAGTTCTTTATAAATTTTAGCCGATTCAGGTGCACGAAATGGTGCGATAATCGCATTAATTAAAAAGAATCGACGAAACCATGGAATATCAATAACACGACGATCCATTAAAAATTCACGTAAATATGTTCTTACCTCTTTTGTATTTGGACTATCTGGTGTGCCCAGATTTACCAATAAAACAGCTTTTTTAGTATTCATTGAAATCCTATAAATTTAGAAAAGTATGCCTTGATTAGCGGATTGAATTTTAAACGTGGGTTTATTGATACTGAAATGTTCATGTAACAACTTGAATGTATTAATATTTTTATCTTCAGCGAGTAAAAGTAATTTATTAAATACCTCTACTGTTAACGCAACATCTGCTAACGCACGATGTGTTTCGTTAATTTGAATGCCTAAATAAGAAGCAACATGAGCTAATGTGTGTCTTGTTAAATGAGGTAATAAGAATCTAGACATCTTAAGAGTATCTATGGCTGGTGTAACATCCTTAATACGACGTCCCATCATTGCTGATTGAAAACCTACAAAATTTATATCAAAACGCACATTGTGCCCAACAACAGCAGCTCCACCAATAAAATGTAAAAATTCTGGTAAAACTTCACTAGCCTTAGGCGCATCAGCAACCATATCTCTTGTGATATGATGCACTTCAATAGCCTCAATTGGAATATCACGCTCTGGATCCACAAATGACTCAAATTCTTCAATAATTATAGTATCTTTAATACGAATAGCTGCAATTTCTACAATACGATCACCACCATTGGCAGATAGCCCCGTTGTTTCAACATCAAATACAACATATTCACCAGATCTTGGTAACATACACCCTCGTTTTTAAAAATTAAATTAATTAGCTCTAAGATAGTCGTTTTTAATAGTTCTCCAAGCATCACGCCAGGTGTTACTGTTATAGTCATCACCCTTTAAATAATCATTAGTATACTTTCCCCAAGCTTTACCCATTTGGTCAGATTCATAATTGCTATAATACCAGTAATCATCATTATATTTCTTCATACTGGCACATCCAGTAGAAATAAGACCAAAAAGAACTAACGCAATAATATTTCGTTTTAAATTCATATAATAATCATAAGTGCTTTAAACAACACTGTCTATATAATTTTAAGAAGTTTTCATCAAATTACTATAAAACTATCCACCCGCCACAGGTGGAATGAAAATAACTTCATCACCATCATTTAAATGAGCATTAAATGAAACATACTCATTATTTATCGAAACACGAACTATATCATCTGATAAAGAAAACTTATATTTTGTAGCAAGTTCATGATAAAGCTCTTCGGCATTTCCTGATAACGTTGTAAAAGTTTCATTACTTTTCCCTGCTTGTTCACGAAAAATAGCATAATAAATAACTTTTATTGAAATTTCTTTAAGTTCCATAATTACCATTCGTAATAAACAACACTACTACCTTTTTTTATTGTTTTAATATTCTCTGGAAATTCTATGAAACCGTCTGTTTTAGCAATACTAGCAAAATCTTCAGAGCCAGTAAATTTAGCTGGTGATAAATTTAGGTTATTAACAGTAACTGGCACATAATGAGTGAGCGAAGAATCAAAAGATACTTTTTCAGTTAAAACGCCAGCCAACGATTCTTTCCTATAGCCAAGCTTGTTCTTTAATTGTGGAATAACATACCGCGCACATCCTACATAAGTTGATATAGGATTACCTGGCAATGCAAACACTGGCTTCTTGCTTTTAGTAGTACCGAACCATAACGGCTTACCTGGCTTTTGTTTAACTTTATGAAATACCACAGAAACATCTAAACTTTTAAGAACCTCGGGGATGAAATCAAATTTTCCCATAGAAACACCACCCGTTAAAACAAGCACGTCATAAAACTCAATTAGTCGCTTTAATTCTTTAGTTAGTATTTCTTTATTATCTGGAAAGTGATACATCTCAGTTTTAAGGCAATATGTTTTCTCAAGCGAAGACTTTAAATAATATGAATTTGATGTGCGTATTTGAAATGGTTTGATTGGATCACCAATATCCACCAATTCATCGCCATTTGAAACAATAGCAACCTTAAGTTTTGGATTAACTAAAACCTTATTCTTACCTACCGCTGCACATAATGCTATTTGTGAAGATTTTAAGATAGTGCCTTTGGTTAGAATTAATGTTTCTTTTGAATAATCCGCTGCTTGTTTTCGAATAAACTTACCAGATTCAATATCACAATCATCTTCAACAATTGCCTTATTGTCCGTAATCACAATCCTCTCAACTGGAATAATGCAATCACACCCTATAGGAACACTAGCTCCTGTCATAATTTCATAACAAGAGTTGTGATTATTTAATTTAACAGGATCGGCTCCCGCAGCTTGTGTACCAAGAATTGAAAAAGTACGAGAACCTTTAAGATAACTTTCTGCGTTAATAGCAATGCCATCCATCAAAGATTTATCAAATGGCGGTAAGTCTCGATCAGTTAAAATATTTTCGTGTAGAACATGTCCGTAAGCTTCGGTGAGCGGTAGTTCAACTGGTGTAAAATCACCGATATGAGTAGAAATTAATTGATCAGCTTCTGTGACAGTAATCATAAGTGGCTTTTATTTAATATTTGATTTTCTCTTTGCAATTGGATAAACAATAAGAATAAATAGGATTTGAAGTACAACATAAATAATTAAATTAATAGCAATTCCAGATGTGAAACCATACGAATGTAATCCAACATTAAGTAAATTAACACCAAACCACGCCCACATAACAACAATAATACCAAGAATACTTCCGACTGCTAATCCAGTTGCCTTAATTAAATTTGCAATTTTTGCATGAAACAATAAAGCAGTCCAAAGAATGATTAACAAAGCACCATTCTCTTTCGGATCCCATCCCCAAAAACGACCCCACGATTGATCAGCCCAAATACCACCAAGGTTTGTCCCTAGAAATGCCATAACCAAACCGAATCCTAAAGTGCCCAGAAGTATGCCATACGTGCTCTTTAAAAGTTCTTTATTATTCGAAGAAAATGCTGCTTGCAATAAATAAACATGGCCTACAATACCGGCTACACAAACACCAGCATAACCAATTGTAATAGTAATAACATGTGTACTAAGCCAAAAGTTAGAATTCAAAACAGCTACTAACATCTTTAAAGTGTCTCCTTCCATCGCATACTTACCTGCTATGGCGAGAAAGATAAATCCACTAATACTTGAAATCAACAACCCTAACCATCTTTTATTTATAAGCTCAATAATAAGCCCAGCTAGTACACTCGTCCAAGCTACAAAAATAAAAGTTTCATATAATGTTGAAACTGGTGGGCGCTCAAGAATGAGCATACGTATAATAATCGCGGCTGAATGAATTAAGAATGTAGCTGCAGTTAAAATCAGAACACTTCTGTGTAAATCAATTTGCTTTATTAAAAACGAAAGGAAAAATAATAAGAATGAAATTAAATAAAGTATCTTAGACCATAGA
>JBLINE010000104.1:0-4631 GCA_047638895.1 Lysobacterales bacterium | reverse complement strand
GAAAAACCATATATCTTTCTAAAGGCAGATGCTGGAACTTATGGTATGGGTGTTCTTCCTATTGAAGATCCTGAAGATATTTTAACTTTAAATCGTAAAAATCGTAATAAGCTTTATAAAGGAAAAAGTGCACAAATCATTACACGCTACCTTCTTCAAGAAGGTGTACCTACTATGTATAATGTTGATCAGAAAATGAGTGAAGTTGTTATGTATCAAATTGAGAATAGATTAGTTGGTGGTTTTTATCGTTCACATTCGGCTAAATCAAACCGTGAGAATCTTAACTCGTCAGGTATGGAGTTTAAAATGATTTGTCCACATAACGATAAATATAGTGATACTTGTAAGCATGAAAACATTGGGGTGTTTGATGTTTATCGTATTTTGGCGCGTATCGCGGGTATCGCAGCTCACCGTGAAATCATCCAACTTGAGGCTACTAAATAATGAAATTTGTTTTCTTGATGGATCCGCTTAGCTCAGTTGTTATGGAAAAAGATACTTCATTTATCTTCATGCATGGCGCTTACCGACAAGGGCATGAAATTTATTATTGTGCTAAAGATGGTATTACACATCTTAATGGAGCTTTAAGCTTTTCAGTAACAGGTGTAATACCACAACAAAATGAAAATAATCCATTTATTATTCAAGAAAAACAAACATTATCAACGGATGACGTTGATGCTATCTTTGTTCGAACAGACCCCCCTTTTGATTATGATTATCTAATGAAAACATGGTTACTTGATTTAGTTAAAGATAAAATTTTTATTATGAATGATCCAAATGGGATTCGAACTGTAAATGAAAAAATTTGGTCATTACAGTTTACGGATTTAATTCCTCCAACGGCTGTAACACGTAATAAAAAAGAATTTGATTCTTTTTTAGCAAAATACAAACACATCGTTGGTAAGCCAACTGATGGTTTTGGTGGGCAAAGTATTTTTCAAATAACCTATAGCGATGTAAATCGTAATACGATATTTGAAACATTAACACTTAATGGTGATCGTGATGCTATTTTTCAAGAATATGTACCAGAAGCTAAAATTGGTGATAAGCGAATTCTTTTGTTAAACGGTGAGCCACTAGGTGCAGTGCTCCGTGTTCATGGTGGTGAGGATCATCGCAATAATTTTTTTGCAGGTGGTAGCGCTGTTACTACAGATATTACAAAGCGAGAACTGTATATTATTGATGTTTTAGCTCCTCATTTACGCACCTTAGGTCTTTATTTTGTAGGCATTGATATTATGGGTGATTATTTAATTGAAGTGAATGTTACCTCTCCTACGTGTTTACAGGAAATGAATCGTTTGTCGGAAGCTCAATTGGAAAATCAAGTTATTAGCTTTGTTGAAAAAGCAGTTGAATCTAAAAGTAATAATCGTACAATAGGTTCCTAAGGAGAATATTAAATGACATTAGAATTATATTACAGAGCATCTTGTCCTTTTTGCCTTAAAGTTTTGGCATTTATGAAAGACAATAATATTGAAATAACATTAAAAGATATAAGCGCAACTAGTGATGTTCGTAATGACTTGATTCGTATCGGTGGTAAGCAACAAGTACCTTGTCTTGTTATTGATGGTAAACCACTTTATGAATCAGACGACATTATTAATTGGCTTAAGGAAAATTACAAATGACACTTGATGATATTAAAAATACAATTGAAAAAGTAGTTGAAGGATCTACAGCTTATATTTTAGATCCAATGAATGATGGACAACATTTACAAGCCGTAGTAGTCTCCCCTTCTTTTGAAGGAATGATGCTTATTAAACAACATCGCTCAGTAATGAATGCCTTAAAGGACGCTTTTGGATCAGATACGGTTCATGCGTTAGGACTTAAAACATTTACACCTGAAAAGTTTGAGCTAGAACGTGCTCATTTTGGATTATAAAAATAGGAGAAATAAAAGATGACAGACGATATTAAAGCAAAAATAAGTGATTTAGTTAATAATAACAAAGTATTCCTTTTTATGAAAGGAACACCAGATGCGCCAATGTGTGGGTTTTCTTCACAAACATCTATGATTGTTAAATCATATAACGTTGAATTTGGATCATTTGATATTTTATCAGATCAAGATATACGTAATGGAATTAAAGAATATTCAGATTGGCCAACTATTCCTCAATTATATGTAAACGGTGAATTTGTGGGTGGTTGTGATATTTGTTCAGAGATGCATAATTCTGGAGATTTAAAGGCACTTATTGAAGCTTAAGTGTTAAATTTTTGACATAAAAAAACCGAGAAAGGCTAATTCCTCTCTCGGTTTTTTATTAAGTATAACTTACTTCTGCATTGCTGAATCAGCTTGCGCTTTTAAAGCAGCTGCATAAGCGTTTAGACGCTCTGTTAATGCTTTAATTGATGTTGTTACTTCTGTTACATCATTTTTAATCGATTTAGCTTCTTCTACCAATAATTCTTTCATTGGAATTTCTTTAAGCTTAGCTTTTAATGCGTCTACTTCAGAAGCTTTATATTCTAATGCTTTGTTGTATTTTGCAACCATTCCTTCCAGTTGAGCTACATCCTTTTTAGATGTTTCTGCTTTAACTTCATCAATTTTACTCCTTCTTTAGGCTGTTTTCTTAGTAACAATTAACCAAAGGGGATGTACGATACCTGGTAGTCCACCACAGATTGTTAATATAATGTGATTCTTTCCTGTTTAAGTTGGGATATAAATAAGTATTAAGTAATAGGATAAAATAAAAGCATCGATTATCTATAATTCTGGTAAATTTAGTTTGTTAGAAACAAAAAAGACAGGAGGTAATCGATGTGTTTAAATACTATCACGCAATTAATAATTATTCAGGGGTTAGAGTTACAGAAATAATTAAGATAACAAAAGAAGAAATTCATGTCGAGTAGAAGAAAAAGTCAGAACAAATATGAATGAATATCATAGCAGTCAGATAGTAGTGGCTGAAGGGTTGAGTTTAGGGAAACGTCGATTATATCTACATATTCTTAAGCGGAAATACAAGAATGCAGAAACAAAAGTAATTGAAACACAAGAAATCACATGGATTGAAAAAGGAACACGAGTAACTAAAGAATTGGCGAAACAAGTTTATCGAGTAACATCAATAACAACGAATACAGAAGCTGGATGCTTCTTGGGAATGTATGATCAGAAAGTATATCGAGTAGATAAAGAAAGGCTTCAGAAGTTGTCAGATGAAAAGTTAAACCCAACACCATCGTAAGAAAATATCAGTGTGGATGAAGTCGCTTGGAAAAAGCATCATCGATATTTAACCAATGTGGTGGATGTGGATGATAAAGTCATTACGTGGAATGCTAAAGGTTGAAAAGCAAAAGTTCTAAATAAGTATTATGAAACTTTGTGACGAGAAAGTTTTGAAAATATTAAGACGGTATCTTTAGATGGTGTTAGGACATATATAAGTTCAACAAACAAATATGCTGTTAATGCATTAATTGTATTAGATCGTTTTCATCTCGTACAAAAAATAAATAAAGTGATAGAAGCAGTTAGACACATCGAGTTACGTAAGGCTCGTAAAAAACAAGATCAAGAGTTAATTTAAATAACTAATTGTAAACAACGATTTATGTTGATTTAGAATAAATCAAAACGAACAGAGCGACAGTCAACAAATCTAGAGCGTCAATGTAGTATTAATCAGCCGATTTATAAAGGGCTGTTAGTTAAAGAAAGTTTTGTTGGTGTGTATGAGTTAAAGACTGAAGATGAAGCGATTGATCATCTTTATAATTGGATTGATAATGCTCTTGATAGAGATTTAGAACCTTTTAAAAGAATAGCTTGGAGTCTCTTGGATAAAAAATAGAGTATATTTTGAATTGGTTTATCTCTCAAAGAAGTTCCGCTATCTCAGAAGGATTAAATAATAAAATTAAACGTCTTAAACGTCTTAAACGTATGGCTTATGGTTTCAAAGATATTGAATATTTGAAACTGAAAATCCATCAGTATTGCGGATATCTCAACCCAAGAAGGTTCTTATTAAACTAATCTTATCTTTATCCAAACTTACACGGGAAAGAACCATTTAAATCTATTACTTTTGATAATGGTGTTGAATTCTTAAACTGGAAGTCTTTGGAATTAAGTATGCTTAACTCCAAATAAAAAAGAACTACAATATATTTCGCACACACTTACAGCTCTTCGGAGCGTGGTTCTAATGAAAATAAAAACAGAATGATCAGACGTTTTATTCCTAAAGGCACTGTTATTCAGACTGTTAGTGATAAAGAAATTAATGAAATACAGAATTCGATGAATAATTATCCAAGAAAGAAACTAGGATACAAATTAGCCAATCAAATGTTTAGACAATACTTTCAAATTAACAAAAATCTTAATGCTTGATTCTGTTGCACTTGAATTTACAATTCACATTTATGTTGAGGAATTAATTAATTCTGAAGTATTGTTAAGGAGTATGTTACATTTAGTTTGATTGATAGACGGTGATATTGTCTTTTTTATTTCATGCGATAGACCCTTCCATTAGTTCTTCGATGAGTGAGTATGGATAAATACCTGCATTATGTCCATCATTCCAATTAATACCGATAGCGTAGTTACCCAGCGGTAA
>JBLINE010000103.1:0-4633 GCA_047638895.1 Lysobacterales bacterium | reverse complement strand
GCGATGGTAGAAATGGAACGCTGGGTGAGGTTATTGGAAGTCGTGTTAATGTACGTTCTGCAGCAAGTGTTCAATCAACAGTGTTAGCGCAAGTTGTAAAAGGTCAGGAAGTGACGGTTGTTAAACGCTTAGAAGGGTGGTATCAGATTGAACCATCGGCTGAAGCGGCTGGTTGGATTAATGAGAAATTTCTTAAATTTAAAACAAAAGATGTGACTCGTTTTTCAAAAAAACCATTATTATCACCGGCAGAGAAAGAAAATCTTGAAGAAGCTAAGCGCATAGAAGTAGAGCGTAAACGCCAAGCAGAGATAGCGCGTAATAAGCAAGAAGAAGAGCTTCGTAAGATATCGTTAAAAGGTATGTTGTATAAATTAAAATCTTCTATAAATAATGCGGGGATGTATAAGGTTGTTACAGAGGATATCCGTACGTATATTATTGATAGTGATGAATTTATTTTAGATGATTTTGTTGATTACAAAGTATCTGTTGATGGTAGTATTACAACATATAAAAATGTAAACACACCTTATCCTATTATTAAAGTAAACAAAATTCAGCTAATTCTTTAAAAGGTTTTAATGGAAATATTTATTCTTCTCTTGGCTTTATTTCCCTCTATTGTAATTCATGAATATGCTCATGGGTGGGCTGCTTATAAGCTAGGTGATCCAACAGCTAAGCAGTTAGGACGTCTAACACTTAATCCTCTTAAACATATTGATCCTGTGGGAAGTATTTTAGTTCCTGGGGTGATTATTATATTACGGATGACTGGAATAAATATTCCACCAATTGGTTGGGCTAAACCTGTGCCAGTAAACTTCACCCGTTTACGTAATCCAAAAGGTGATATGATGTTGGTTGCTTTAGCCGGGCCTGTAAGTAATATAATACTTGCGTTTTTAGCATCTCAATTTATTCAAATTGATTTAATTCCTGTAGCACACGAATTTTTAACTTTAATGATTATTGTTAATATTTTATTGGCAGTCTTTAATATGGTGCCGATACCACCGCTTGATGGCTCACGTGTAGTTATGGCTTTTTTATCAGGAAAAGCATTGATTGAATACAGTAAATTAGAACGTTTTGGCATTATTATTATTATTGTCTTCTTACAGCTAGGATTATTTGAAAAATTTATTTGGCCTATCGTTAAATGGGTTGTGCAACTATTAGGGGTTAATGGGTTATGAAAAATATAAAAGTAGCTTTAAAACAAAATGGTTATGATATTTCTGTTGGATTAGATATTCTTCCTAAATTAGGAAACGCTGTAAAAAAATTAAATATTGGACATGATGCGATTGTTATTACAAATCCTGTGGTGCGTAAATGTCATGGGGCGGCTGTTGTTAAATCTTTAAAGAAGAGTGGTTTTACGGTTAAGGTTTTTGAAGTACCTGACGGTGAGGCAAGTAAATCAATTAAGGTAGCTTTTGATTTAATGGAAAGGGTGGCTGCTTATGATGTACTTAAGCAACCATTTATTGTGGCAGTTGGTGGTGGAGTAATTGGGGATTTAGCGGGATATATAGCAGCGGCATACAAAAGGGGAATTCCTTATGTGCACGTACCAACTTCGTTCTTGGCACAAGTAGATTCATCTATTGGCGGTAAAGTGGGTATTGATTTAAAATTAGGTAAGAATCTTGTAGGAGCGTTCTATCAACCTAAACTTGTATTTAGTGATGTCTCTGTTTTAAAAACATTACCTATTAAACAAATTCGTAATGGATTAGCAGAAGCTATTAAATACGGCGTTATTTATGATAAAGATTTATTTGAATATATTGAAACTAATTGTACGAAGTTGTTAAGTGGTGATTTAAAAAAATTAACACATGTTGTTATACGTTCGAGTGAAATTAAGGCAGCTGTAGTTATTCGTGATGAGAAAGAAACTAAGGGCGTTCGTGTTATTCTTAATTTTGGGCATACTGTTGGGCACGCGATAGAAGCAGCAGGTGCTTTTAAGGTGTATCAACATGGTGAGGCTATTGCTTTGGGTATGCGTATTGTGGCAGATATGTCTGTAAAACTTAAGTTATTCACTAAAAAAAATGAACAACGTTTAAATGATTTACTAACAGCTGTTGGTTTACCTGAAGTTGTAAAACGTGTAAAGTTGGTTGATGTGATGAAGTTGATGAAGCATGACAAAAAATTCATAACAGGACAGAATCGTTTTGTTTTAGCTCAACGCTTCGGTAAAGTAACTGTTGTTGAGGGCATTAAAGAAGACTTGATTAAAGCATCGATTAAGAAATATATGTAAAGGCAGGCTTACTGCCACCTACTTTAAAATTCCGCATAAGATCCAGTTTTATTTACGAATGAGAAGTGACTCTCCCTTACGTTCTAAGCTTACTTGGTTTGGCGTAATCTCTGTTATTATTGCCCCATTAATTTCTTGGCCTACTTCGTAAGTGTTATCATTTATTAAAGCCACAGTTTTTGTCCCCATAATCATTGTACCATTGAGCTTTAAATCTGATATTACAGTAGTCGATGCTTGAGTGTTTGCGGTATTAGTACTAACAGTAGGTTCTTTAATTGATGTGGTTACTGGTTGCATAGATGATGTAGATGATACTAGTTGGCTTTGGTTCTTTTGTACGGAAGAATAGATATATGTAGCTTCGAAGGAAATCATAACAACAAGAATAAAATAAAGAATACCCAATAATACCGCTTTTGGTTTCTTAGTTGCCAGATTTTCAGACGCAAGAGGTTGTGGTTTTTTTTTTAGTGTTTGCGTCGGTGTTTGTGGCTTTAACACAGGGTTGTTAATGGTATTATCTTTAGCATTAAGTTGTTCCTGAGTCTTTTTAAGGGCATTATGGATAATGCTCATTTAGATGATCTCCTCGGCACATTTACGTATAATTGCTTGATTAATTTTATTAGTCTCTTCAATAAATCCTGCAAGTAAGGCCCGATCGCAAAGGATGTTAACCATGCGGGGTGTGCCTTTAGAGTGTTCATAAATTTCATGAACGGCATCATCTGTAAAATTTGGTTTGATAGATACTTTATCAAAACCACAAGCAATGTCGATACGATGGTTGATGTATTCTTTCAATTCGCCCTCCTTAAGTGGTTGAAGAGTGAAACGCACAGTGACGCGTTGATTAAGTTGTCTGAGTTGAGGTAGTTTAAGTTTAGCGTCAAGTTCTGGCTGGCCGATTAAGATAATCTGTAGTAACTTATCTTTTTCGGTTTCAAGATTTGATAGAAGTCTAACTTGTTCGAGTTGTTTGACACCTAGGTTTTGTGCTTCATCAATAATTATAGCTACATTATTTCCTTTTGAACTTTCTTCAATAAGAAATTTATTAAGTGCTGCGATACAGTCATTTTTGTTTTTATGATTTCCTTGGATATCTAAGTCTTTCAAAATAATTTTAAGCAATTGTAAGTCAGAGAAATTAGGATTAAGAATAAAAGCTGTTTTAACTGAGCTTGAGAGCTGATTAAGAAGTGTGCGACATAAGGTTGTTTTTCCTGTGCCGACTTCACCCGTTACAACTAAAATACCTTTACGTTCTTTAATGCCATAAATTAAATGCGAAAAAGCTTCGGCATGATGCGCGCTTGAATAAAAGAATTCAGGATCAGCCGTAATATTAAAAGGACTTTCTTTGAGTTTGTAATAATCGTTGTACATCTAGAGGACAGCTCCATTTTAATCAATTTTATTAATATGATTTTATTATAGCACAGCTTATAGGTGTAAAAAGTATTCGTACAAAAATTTCTTGGATAGTTTGTCTTAGTATGTCCTAGTATGGGATATATAATAAATACTGTGAAAAAGAAGTTCTTATAGATAAATGGGGGTGCAAATAATTATTGTCTCAGTATAAGTTTATGCTATAATGCACTCGCATTTACGCATTAACTGTATGGGTTAGGAGATGTAGTTACTTGGAATCTCATAGTACAGATAAACGATCATTTAGACGTCATAGTCTTAAAGAAGCGGTGCGTGTTCAATTTAAGGATCCAACAGAAACTGTGGGATCATTAAGTTGTGATATAAGTGAAGGTGGTGTTAAAATCAGTTGTAATGATTTTATTCCACTTGGGACAGAAGTAGAGTTACAGGTTAAGTTAAGTGATTTACAAGTAGTTTATTGTACAGGTTGTGTAGTATGGATTCAAAAAGTACCACACTGCGATCGATATCAAGCGGGATTAGAATTTACTGATGACAGCTTAATTTTTGATGCGAGATCACGAATTCATTTTTATTTTACTGAGGATGAATAAAAAATAATTACGCCCTAACGGGATAAGGATTATTCAAGGAGAGTTAAATGGCAGAGCAACAAGACGAAAGTTACGGAAAGAAATGTTCCGAATCAGGTAAGGCGATTGATCGTGCACGTCGTTATTATCGTAATGGCAAATATTTTGCTAACAAAACAGCTTTTAATAAATGGCGTGTTAAAGAACGTAAGAAAGCAGAAGAAGCAGCTGCAGAAGCTGCAGAAGCAAAAGCATAAATATTTAAAGGGCCTATTTTTAATAGGTCCTTTTTTATATAAACTACATTTAAGTAATTTGAGAAGAGGGTTATTATGGTGGAGAATGGTAGGGAAAGACGTCAGCATCGACGATT
>JBLINE010000102.1:0-4661 GCA_047638895.1 Lysobacterales bacterium | reverse complement strand
ACAACAAGAAAATTTGGTGGTACAGGGTTAGGTTTAGCTATTACTAAAACATTAGTTGAAGCGATGGATGGCAAAGTTTGGGTTGAATCAGAAGAAGGGGCCGGGAGTGAATTTATTTTTAAAGTTTCACTGCAAACAGGTAGTGGCTATGATCATAAAAAAGTACTGCCTTTATCACGCATGCAATTAAAAGGAAGACGGGTTTTTATTGTTGATGGTAATCAAAGAGCGAGAGAAATCTTACGTTCTTATTGTGAAGAGATTGCACTTGAAGTTGTGGGTTGTTTAGATACGGCACAAGGAGCATTAAATAAGATTGATGATTTACTTCAAAACAATATTCTTCCTGATGTCATATTATCTGATATCCAATTTGATGATATGACGGGTGTACAATTTATAGATAAACTTCGTTCACATGTTAAAGGACGTAACATAAAGGTTATTGCGATACCGGCTAACATTACAGTAGGTGCAGCTAGTGATGCTAAAAAGTCTGGGTTTGATGGATTTTTAGCTAAACCGATTGTGCGTTCTGATTTAGAAAAAGTTGTCTCTACAATATTGGGGGATTATCGCGAAGAGAAAACTATTGTGACACGCCATATGGCAGCGGAGGTGAGTTGTAAGGGTGTTAAAGTTTTAGTAGTTGATGATAGTATTCCAAATCAAGCTTTGGTAAAGGCATATTTTGATAATATTGGTTGTGAAGGTGATTATGTTAATAATGGGCTTGAAGCGCTTGATGCTTTAAGAAATGGTACTCATTATGATTTATGTTTAATGGATATGCAGATGCCTGAAATGGATGGTGCTGAAGCTACGCGTATTATTCGCAAAGAAATTAGTGAAGATTTGCCTATTATTGCATTAACGGCCGCTGCGATGAAGGAAGATAAAGAGAAGTGTATACAGGCTGGAATGAATGATTATTTAATTAAACCTATCAGTATCGTCAAATTAAAAGATACGATTTTACAGTATGTAAATAAATCTGTAGCGTAATTACCTGCAAGGTTCTAATGTAACACCTAAACTTGTAGAATAACTACAAATGAAAGGAGTTGCAAATATTTGTTATCAAATAACTTATGACATAATCCGACTTTTTAAGTCGGCTTTTTTTTTGCCTACATTGACAAGTGAAGGACATAGTATATATTTGAAATAGGAGAAATAAGAAATAGTAGAGAGATAAAAACGTTAATATATATTACTCTATCAACTTATTTAATGAGGTATAAAATTATGGGTGAAAAACCTTTAACACCAGGAGATGTGTCACGTTATTGTCATGTGACAACACGTACTGTGAATCAATGGATTACTGAAGGAAAGATGAAAGCCTATCGCACACCTGGTAATCATAGTCGTGTTAAAGTGAATGATTTTATCGATTTTTTATCAGAATATAAGATGCCGATACCAGAAGCTTTAAAGGAAAGTGGTAAGATTAAAGTTCTTATTGTTGATGATGATAAGGATATAGTTGACTCGATGCGAAAGTTATTGGTAGCAGAAGGTATTTATGAGGTTGATGTTTCTTATGATGGATTCTCAGCGGGGGTTGCTTTTGCACGTCTTTTACCGGATCTTGTTATCTTAGGTATCCATATGTCTGATATGAATGGGTTTGAGGTATGTCGTCGATTGTGTTTAGACTCTAAAAATAAAAGTTTAAAGATTTTAATAATATCAGGATCCATTGACCAAGAAGAAGCAGATTCTTTAATGAAGATGGGTGCTAATGATTATCTCGAAAAACCATTTACGCCAGATACTTTAAGAAAATCTATTTCAAAGTTATTATCCAAGAAATAAATAATATCCATTCAAATTTTGTTATATCAGTGTAATACTAATCTTCTATGATGGAGTGTTTATGAAGAAACTTATATTATCATTTATTTTAGCTGCTTTATTCATTGGTGTGCCATATGCACAAGCTACGCCGATTTATGAGGCACACACTAATATTCAATTAATTGCTGAAGATAAAACTCTAAAGCCAGGGTCGATTGTAGCTATTGGTCTTGATATGGATATGGATGAGAATTGGCATATTTATTGGATAAGTCCTGGTGATTCGGGTATGCCACCGAAAGTAACATGGAATCTACCAAAAGGGTTTAAGACAGGGGCTCTGAAATTTCCTTTCCCACACCGTCTTGATTATGGTGATTTAACAAGTTATGGGCATGATGGACGTGTGTTACTTATTACAGATGTCCAAGTGCCTCTAGATGCACCTGTTGGTGAAGTACTAACGTTAAAAGCAGATGTGGGTTGGTTGACGTGTGATAAAATTTGTGTGCCAGGTAATGCTTCGTTAGCTATTAATGTGATGGTTTCAAATGATAAACCAGTAAAAGACTCACAATGGATGCAATACTTTAAAGACACACGTGCACAGTGGCCACTTAAAGATCATTCTATACAAACTAAAATACTTAAGTCCGATAATCATTTTCATATTTTCATACCATCTACTGCACCAATAAAAGATGTAGAATTCTTTTCATTAGATGAAGATGTGATTCAATACTTTCCATCACAACAATTAGTGCCAATGGATCAAGGTTTTGAATTGATTATTGAGAAATCAGAATTTCTAGATCATGAAGTGGGGCATATGAAAGGTGTGCTGGTTGCGAAACAAGGATGGGATGGTCTTTCTACTCAGGCGATTGAAATTAGTGAAGATGTCAATCCACTTACTGATGATAGTTTAATGCAATTAATGCCGACGACAGATATGGGAATGCTTGGGGCATTGCTTTTTGCTTTTATAGGGGGTCTTATTCTAAATACTATGCCGTGTGTGTTACCGGTTTTATCACTTAAAGTATTAGGATTAATAAAACATGCTCAAGATAGAAAGAGAGCTTGGGTGCAAGGTGTTAGTTTTACCCTAGGAGTCATGGTTTCTTTTTGGATCTTAGCAGGTATATTAATTGCGCTTAAATCGACAGGGCATTTATTAGGGTGGGGTTTTCAGTTTCAATCACCAGAATTTATTATTGTGATGGTTTCTGTATTATTTCTGATGGGACTTAATTTATTTGGAATGTTTGAACTTGGTATGGGTTTAACAAGAATTCAAACAGCACATCGTAGTGGTATCTTAGCATCGTTTTTAAGTGGCTTTTTAGCGACGATTGTTGCTACACCATGTACAGCACCGTTTATGGGTGCGGCTTTAACGTATGCCTTAACACAGACGATAGGTGATGCTTTTCTTATCTTTACAGCTTTAGGATTTGGTTTAGCTTGCCCATATTTATTATTAACAATATTTCCGTCATGCCTCAAATTTGTTCCAAAGCCAGGGCCTTGGATGAATAAGTTTAAAGTGTCCCTTGGTTTCTTGATGATGTTAACTGTTCTGTGGTTATTGTGGGTATTGGAAGCTCAGATCGGTACTGATTTTATTCGTGTGGGGATAGCCTTATTAAGTATTCTTGTTTTAGCGGGATGGTTTTTGCGTTTAGCTCAGCAAAAAAATATGCGTAAGTATACAGTGATAGGTGTTATTTGTATTGTTACAGCACTTCTGATTGGAATTTATGTTCAACGAACGAGTAATTCTGTGATTAATAATACCTCGAAGAATGAGGCTATTGTATGGCAAGATTTTTCTGTTGAACTTGTGAATGAATTACGTGCAGAAGGAAAAACTGTCTTTATTGATTTTACGGCCAAGTGGTGTTTGAGTTGTCAAGTTAATGAACGGTTTGCGTTGTACAATGATAAAGTTATACGTGCTTTTAAAGATAAAAATGTTGTGATGGTTAAAGCAGATTGGACTAATCGGGATGATAAAATAACACAAGCTTTGGCACAATATGGTAAGGAAAGTATTCCAGTGTACGTTCTTTATTCTGAGAATGCGAAGCAACCAATATTTCTACCGGAAGTATTAACGCCACAAATTGTTTTAGATGTTCTAAATGAAATCCAAAATCCATAGACAAGTGATTGTGTCTGATGTTACTATCAGAAGCACTCTTAGAGAGTGCTTTATTAAAATAATATAACAAATCTTCATCTTAGAAGGGTGTAAGGCATGTTTAGTAAATATTTCACATTGGAAGAAGCGAATAATCATCTACCACTTATTAAAAAAGTCGTAGCGGATATATTAGAGAATAATACAAAAATTAAGAAGTTAATAGGTAATACGCGCCTGACTGATAAGGCTGAACTTATTGAAGAATGTGAGAGACGTATTGTTGAGTTTGTTAATGAACTTGAGGGTTTGGGTTGTTTTTATGAAACAACAACTTTGGGTTTAGGTGTTGTGGAATTCCCTGGATTTCTTAGCGAGCAATGTGTGCTTTGGTCCTGGAGGAGTGATGAAGAAAGCGTTGAGTTATATCACTTATTGGAAGAAGATTGGCAACAACGTAAATCAATACCGCAAGTTGTAAGTAATAAAATACAAGGGTTATAGGTAGGATCTTTCCGTCGGTTTTTATTAATTAAAATTATATATAAATAAATTATAAGGCGTCATGCCTAGTATGAGGGGATTATATGAAGTTAGTTTCGTGGAATGTAAATGGTATTCGAGCCACACTGAAGAAAGGATTTGTTGATTTTGTTACAGAGTGTAAGCCAGATGTTTTATGTATACAGGAAACAAAAACGCCAGGGGAAGA
>JBLINE010000101.1:0-4675 GCA_047638895.1 Lysobacterales bacterium | reverse complement strand
TTTTATTTATAATCGCATCTAACTTACTTTTTTTACTATGGTCAAAATAGCTGGTAAGAGGTGTATCAATATCATACGCGTTAAGAAGCTTTTTAGAATGTCGCGTATCTTCGGCTGCAATAATATCAACTGCCTTTAAAACTTCAACAGCCCTATAAGTAATATCTTTAAGATTGCCTATAGGTGTTGAAACAATATATAACATAATTACTCGACAGTTACACTTTTCGCAAGATTACGTGGCTGATCGATATCACACCCTAATTGTACAGCAACATAATATGAGAACAACTGTAGTGGTATTGCTACAACAAGTGGTGTTAAGATATCAAGCGTCTTTGGTACATACATGACATGATTAACATGATTCTTAATATCTTCATCACCCTTAGTTGCTATCGCAATAATCTTACCCTTACGTGCTTTGATTTCTTGAATGTTTGAAATCATTTTCTCATACGTATCTGACTTAGGAACAATACAAACAACTGCACGATATTCATCAATTAACGCAATCGGCCCATGCTTCATCTCACCTGCCGCATAACCTTCAGCCGGAATATAAGAAATCTCTTTTAACTTAAGCGCACCTTCAAGAGCCGATGGAAAATTAACATTACGTCCTAGAAATAAGAAACATCCAAAATGCGAATTCTTCTTAGCAATCTTAGCTACTTCCTCTTTATCTTTTAGTATCTCTTTATATATATTTGGTATCTTTTTAAATTCGCCAATTATTTTCTTAATCACATCTTTTGAAGGACCTGCTAATTTAAATGCCAATAAATACAACATTGCAATTTGTGCTGTATACGCTTTTGTTGATGCCACACTAATCTCAGGGCCTGCATGTGTGTAAAGAACACCTGCTGATTCACGCACAATTGAAGAACCCACGGCATTACAAATTGTAATAACTTTAGCGCCTTTACGCTTTGCTTCACGTACACCTGCCAAAGTATCTGCCGTCTCACCCGACTGACTAATAGCAATAACCAAAGTCTTCTTATCAACAATTGGATCACGATATCGAAACTCACTAGCCGCTTCAACTGATACTGGTACTTTGGCTAACTTCTCAATAACATAACGCCCAACCATACCCGCATGATACGCTGTTCCACACGCAAGAATAATAATATTCTTTAAAGAAGAAAGTTGCTTATCTGTCAGTCCAATACCTTCAAGGTCAATCTTACCTTTAACAATGCGCGTCTGAATCATTTGTCTTAAAACATCTGATTGCTCATGTATTTCCTTAAGCATGAAATGTGTGTAGCCTTGTTTCTTAACAGCGTCAATATTAAACGTTACTGTATGAATCTTCGCCTTAACGGCCTTACCATTAAACGTAAATACATTTACATCATCACGTGTAATATCCGCTATCTCACCATCTTTTAAATAAATAATCTTACGTGTCTTATCTAAAATTGCAGGCACATCAGAGGCAATAAAATTCTCACCTTTACCTATACCAATAATAAGAGGTGACCCAACACGTGCCGCAATTAACCTTTCTGGTTCATCACTGCAAATAACACCTAAAGCAAAGGCTCCCTCTAAATCTTTAACTGTTCGCTGCACAGCTGCTTTTAAATCACCTTTATAATATTTACTTAATAGATGTGATATAACTTCAGTATCTGTATCTGATTTAAATACACACCCTTGCTTTTGAAGAGAAACTTTAAGCGATTCATAATTTTCAATGATACCATTATGAACTAAAACAATTTTACCCGCTGTGTCACAATGTGGATGCGCATTTTTTGTTGTAGGCGCGCCATGTGTAGCCCAACGCGTGTGTGAAAGACCAAGTGTTCCTTGAAATTTTGCCTTTGTAGCAATAAGTTTTTCAAGGTTAACGATCTTACCATGATTCTTACGCACAGTAATTCGTGAACGCGTAGCATCTAAAACACCAACACCACTTGAATCATACCCTCGATACTCAAGCTTTTTAAGTCCATCAATTAAAATCGATGCCGCTTGTTTATTTCCAATATATCCAATAATTCCACACATAAATACCTACCTAAAGAAAAAGACACATCTCAGATTGCATATTACTTATACAACCCAAGATGTGTCCTGAATTTAATTTTTACTTGCTTCTGTTTCTTTTACATTAATAACAGTTACAATTTTTTTATACTTATTTTTCTTTTTTGTGAAATAGATTTCACCACTAACACCTGCTGTTAAAGATGCTGCACCAATAACATTAATGCCTGGCTTCCATTTATCACCTTGACGCGTCAATAATGTTCCAGCCGTAACAGTCTGTCCGCCACTTACCTTTACACCGCCTGTTTCTTTGTAATACTTAGTTGTTAATCCACCTACTTTTGTCATCTTGTTTCTCCTTAGTAAAATACAAGGACAGGCTTGTTTTGCCTGTCCTTGGCTATAGCATCAAATTTGATAACTACCTTTGCTTATTTTTTTAAAATTACATCAATTGCTTGTTTATACCCTGCTAAATCTCTGGCACTTGTTTTCTTACCATTTAAGAAGAATGTCGGCGTTCCACGAACACCTACTTTTGCGCCAAGTGCTATATCTTTTTGAATATATCCTTCATACTTAGCATCATTATCTTTTAAATCTTTTTTAAACTTATCTACATTTAATCCAAGATCACCAGCTAATTTTTCAAATGTCGCTTGATTTAAATTGCGACCATTATCTAAAAGCTTCACTACCATCTCCCCATATTTTCCTTGTTCTCCTGCTGCAAATGCTGCTTTTGAAGCTGGCTTTGCATTTGGATGAAAAGATAATGGGAAATTTTTAACCATATAATTAACTTTTCCTGGGTAAGCTATTAAAACTTCCTCCACAGGACCATGAAAACGTGCACAAAATGGACATTCAAAATCAACAAACTCAGTAATCGTTATTGGCGCATCTTTAGCCCCTACAAGTATTGAATGATCAACTGGAATATCATGAACTTTAGACAAATCTTCTGCTGGCGGTTGCTGTCTTGGTGGCTGAGCTGCTGGACCATCTTTAATCAATTTCTCAATAGCAACAATCCTTTGCTCTAAATCTATTTGCTTCACCTTTACGGCTGCTAAATTCCCAGAATCCCCACCACCTGTTAATTTTGCTTCAATACGCTTCTGTGAAGAAACTAAATCATTAAGTGATGCATTTTTATTCTGTGTTGAAACAATACCAAAACCAACTAAAAGTCCAACTACAACAACTAACAACAAAGTCGTAAATTTATTATCCATGAAAGTCCTTTCCAATTACTGTTAATAGTACCGCTAAAGCATTAGAGTATAATATATTTAGGTCAAAATGTCCAATAATAAAAACACCGCGAATTGACTCACATTAAATGTTACCCGTGGATTTAAAAAGTGGCTTCGTTGCCTCATAATAGATGTTACTTTTGAAGTACAGGAGGAAACACAATTATGAGTCCAAAATCAATCAAAGAATACACCACAATATTCGTAAAACGTTACAAAAGAGCCGATTACAACCAAAAGAAAAAGATCATTGATGAATACTGTAAAGTCACTGGATATCACCGTAAACATGCCATTCGTAAACTCAATAATTTTCGCCTATTTACCAAGAAAAAGAAGAGAAAACGCGGCCGAACATCAAAATATAACAAAAAACCAATAATTATTGTTTTAAAAAAGGTCTGGTTAACTGCCAATTTACCCTGCTCAAAAATACTAAAAAGTCTACTTCCTCTTTGGATACCACACTACGTTAACAACTATGGATCTGTTGAACCATATGTCCTTACTGCCTTAGAATCTATCTCTCCTGCCACGATTGATCGTATCTTCAAACCCATACGCCCTAAATACAAGAAAAAAGGTTTAAGCGGCACCAAACCTGGATCCTTATTGCGTAATCAAATCCCCATCAAAACTAGCCAATGGAATGAAACCGTTCCTGGCTACATTGAATCTGACACCGTTCATCACTGTGGCAATGCCGTTGAAGGTCAATATGCTTTAACTGTAAACTACGACGACATAGCTACTGGTTGGACTGAACAAAGAGCTGTCTGGGGCAAAGGTGAGACCGGCGTCTTAGAACAAACCAAAGATGTTGAAAATTCTCTACCTTTTAAGATTCTTGGCTTTGATTCAGATAATGGCGGTGAATTTATTAATAATAAACTTCATAAGTATTTTACTCAAAGATCAGAAAATCCTGTCGAATTCACACGTTCTCGTGCCTATAAAAAGAACGATAATGCTCATATCGAACAAAAGAACTGGACTCACGTTAGGCAATGGCTTGGCTATAATCGTTTTGATAATCCTAAGATTGTTGCTCTTCTAAACGACCTTTTTACATCTGAATGGAACCTTTATCACAACTTTTTTATCCCTTCCGTCAAGCTCATTGAAAAAAAGCGTATTGCATCTAAAACTATTAAACGCTATGATAAACCAAAAACACCTTATCAAAGAATATTAGAGGCTGACTTAAAACATATGCCTCAATCAACTAAGGACTCACTTACTAAACTATATGAAACTCTTGACCCTTTTAAATTACGGCTTGCTATGGAAAAGAAAATCGATAAGATTCTTAAATTATCTACTAAAATCTAACCTCTCACTAGTAACATTTATTCTGAGGCAACGAACCACCTTTCTTTCCTTCAGGAGTAACATTTATTAATGAG
>JBLINE010000100.1:0-4691 GCA_047638895.1 Lysobacterales bacterium | reverse complement strand
ACATGCGGCAAATGAGTTATTAGATTAAAAACAACATTAATTGAAGTTAAATATTTAGGAGATTTAAAATGAAATTACAAAACAGCAAAAGCGGTTTTACATTACTTGAAATCATCATCGTAATCATTATTGTTGGTGTACTGTCATCACTGGCATTACCTAAGCTTTTTTCCACCGTTGAGTATGCAAGATCAACCGAAGCACTGAATTATTTGGGTAGTATTAGACGTGGCCTAGACTTTTGTGCACAAAAAACTGGTGCTACAGACTTCAGAAATTGTGGTACCCTAGCCACCTCTGGTGTGACTGCACCAGATGCTCCTACATCACATTTTACCTACGTTGTAAGTACCGCTGCTGTTACAGGACCTGAAGCGGGAACTCTTACAATCGTTGCTACAAGAACAACCCTTGATGGTGGAATTGTTACTGACACAATTACAATGTCACTTGTACTTGGTACTAACTCTGTAGAAGTAAACACAGAAGGTTTGGGTTCCTTTTCACAGCTGTAATTATTGATCATTCTAACGAATGTATATTTACAACAGCATCCAAATATCACACGAGTTTTGGGTGTTGTTGTTTATTTAAGGAAAACCACTTCATGATTTCACTTAAAACCAACAATGCTTTTACGTTGCTTGAAATAATAGTAGTGATCATTATTGTTGGTGTAATAGCTTCACTAGCTCTTCCACGAATGGGGCATACTATTGAAAGAAGTAAAGTTTCAGAGGCTTTACAGATATTATCAAGCATTCGCTCAGCACAAATCGTTTATGAATTTGAAAATGCTGGCTATGCTGCCGACATCGACGATCTAGATATTACAATTCCAGCACTCACACATTTTGAAGTTCCAGTTTTAAGCGCAGCAGATCCCATTGGATCAATTGAACGTGATACAACAAATTATGAATATAGATTAGGTATTTTAATTGACGGCTCACTTTGTTGTGATGGTGATGGTGCTGCCACCATTCCCGCGGCAGCCTGTGACATATTAGGATATAGTACAGCTTGTCCGTAAAGGATTACACATTATGATTTCTATTACATCAAAACAGGGATTCGGTTCAATTATTGAAGTAACGATTGCCGCTATTATATTTACGATTGCGGCATTCGGGCTAATGTCCTCAATTACTATGCTAAGCCCAGAAACTGCTATATCCTCACAACGCCTTGAAGCGGCTTACATCGGAAGAAGTTTGTTGGATGAACTTCGTTCTGATGTTGATGCTAGTAGCAATTGGCTTGATGCGGGCCACCCTCTATATAGTGGCACGACTATAAACAGGACTATCTCACTCGGTACTATTCAATATAATGTTAGCTATCGTTTAGAAGATATCCCAGGTCTTGATGTAAGGCGCATGACAATGAATATCGAGTATCCTGATGATTAAACATATTTTAAAATCTAATAAAGGTGTAACATTAACTGAACTAATTATATCCAGTGTCCTCATTGGTATTATCATGCTAGGTGTTATGTCGTTTAGTTTTGCGTTAAAAAGAATTGAAGAATCCACATCAACTGGTGCATCTTTTGATTCAACAACAGCTGGATTTCTTTCCATGTTTAGTCGTGATGTAGAAAAAGCTACTGGAGATTCATCTAACCATGGAATCATTACAAACACAACTGGTATAAACAATGTCATCTGCTTCCGGCATGACTTAATACCCACACCGCCTGATTTACCCACACCTCATGATTACACCGATGATGAGTGGGTTTGTTACACTCAAGTAGCAGATTTAATTAACTATTACACAAAACTTCCTTCCCTTGCCGTAGGAACACCTCCTTGCACAAATCTAGTTAACTGTAATTCACGAATGAACGACGGAGGGGTTGCTTTTACAAATATCTTACAATTAGTTCCCTCATCACCAAACTTTTTTGATGATATACCATCTGCAGTACCACCAAATATTTCTTCTGTTGGATACGTCCATATAAATTTTAACGCGATCCGTGATACAGCAGCTGGCGCTGATGTACTCACCAATCAAACACAAACAATCGACATGCGTATTCTACCAAAAGCGCATAGTCTAAACTAAACATGCATCGCTGCTACTGTAAAGATCTTGACCTTAACCAACCCGTACTATTTCTAAAAGACACTAAAGAAATCCACCATCTTAAAGACGTTTTACGTCTTAAAGAAAAAACCGAACTACATTTATTTAATGATGCTGGAGATCAAGCCAAAGGCTTTATCACGACCATTACAAACAATGAAATATTGATTACTATTACACAAAAACTAAAGCCAGAAGAAGCACAAATAAATATTATTCTTGCTTGTGCTATGCCAAAGAAGGGTAAGTTTGAACTAATTATTGAGAAAGCAACTGAACTAGGTGTAAGTGAAATAATTCCTTTACGCACACAGCGTACAGAAGTTATTTTAAAAGGGGCACGCCTTGAGAAAAAATACGAACGCTTTACTACCGTTGCCATTAACGCTGTCAAACAATGCAAACGTAATACAATCCCAAAAATTCATCCAATTACAAGTTTTACTGATTGTATTAATGACTTAACACAACGCGCCTCAGTATTTATACCAAGCCTTCAAGAAAGTAGTAAAAAATTAGATGAAACTCTGCCTAAATTTGCTAAAGCAAAAACCATTGCTTTCTTTATTGGACCAGAAGGGGATCTTACGAGTGAAGAGTATTCTTATGCCCAAGAGAAAGGATGTCACCCAGTAACCCTTGGAACAACCATTCTCAAAGTTGAAACAGCTGCTATTAGTGTATTATCCTATTTAAAATATTCGTATAATATCTAAACTTACAAAGCATCCTTACGCCTTAATAGCCTATCACTCTTAATACGCGCTTCATCTTGAAACTGTTTATTCTTAGAAACATTAAGAATATACTGATACTGTTCTAAAGCTTTATTGCCTTTACCAATCCAATTATAAAAATCAGCCAAATTGATACGCGCTAGATTAAAATACGGATTCAGTTCAAGTGCTTTTAAATAATATTTCTCCGCATTATCATTATGCTCACGATCTTTCTCAATAATCGCTAATGAATTATAACAAGCAAAACATTCACCATTCATCCGTATAGCCTCTTTTAAATATGCTTCACCCAATTCAACATCTTTACCTTCTTGCACTAAAATACTCCCATAGGAATAAACAATATCAAAAGAAATTATGTTAATTTTTAATATCTTCTCCAGATAAAAACGAGCCATTTTATAATCACCAACTGAGGAGTGCTCGCTCGCCAAAGTCTTTAAGGCGAGATAATTATTTGGACACACTTTAAGCCAATTAAGGGCATAGGAATAAGGCGACCGCCCTACAACATGTTGCCATTGGGAAAAAATAAATAAATACCCAAAAACACCAATAATTAGTATTTTATAAATACTCCCTTTTATTTTGGACGACACATTAACAAGACCATAGGCCACTAAAGCATAAATGCCCATATTGTATGCAAAAAACCAATTAGGTTCTATCACCATTCCCATATAGGTATGCGCTAAAGATGCCGGAAAAACCAACACAAGCCCCGCAGCAAACCATAAAACAAAATAAGAAGCAAGAGACCGACGATATTTTATACAAATAAAGATTAAAGAAGCAACAAAGCTTATCGATATAATAAAATTAATTAAAGAAAAACTTAAGTTTTTAGGATCTAAATTATAAATAAAAACAATTTCGCCTGGATTAAAAAAACTTGAGAAATACCAAGCAAGGAGGTGTATATATGTTTTTATATATTCAACAGGAGTAATCGCTAAGTGTCCAATCTTCTCAGATAAAACAAAAGTGTCTTGAACTAAAGATTTCCACATTAAAAAATAAATAATACTAATCACTAAAAATGGAAGCGTTCGTGCGAGAGATTGTTTTAAAAAATATTTTTTATTACTAAAGTAGTCTAGCCCAAAAATAACAACAAAAAACATAATGCTGCCTTCAAAACTTAGTAATCCAATTACATAAGTTAAAATAGTTAACCCATAATATATTTTATTTTTATTCGTTAAAAATTTCTGGTAAAAAGTCAAACAAACCAAAGTTAAGATTCCATTAATAAGGACAATATTCAACGTAATTTGTTCAACAATCTCAGCTGTAAATGGATGTGCTATAAATAGAATCGTCGCTAATAGTGAAACATTACTTTTTTTAATAAGTTTAAATAAAAAAAAATAAAAGACTACGGCGCATAGTAAAAGTAATCCTAAATTCACAACTCTAAACCAGAATGGATCAAGTGGTAATGATGAGAATAAAATTGTATTAAATATTTTATCAATTGGGTTGTAATGATGGGCAGGAGCTTTTACAAAAAATTGCCAAATACTGGTAAAATCAAGTGCGTAATTAACATTTAGATAACGAAAGTCATCCCCTTTAAAAGCATTACGTAAACTTAACCCATGACATATTATCACACTAAAGATAATCGTGATTATATGCCAAAAATAGTGTTTTAATTCTATAAATTTATCAATCATTTATGTCCTTTCATATAATAATAGTATACTAAATCTTAGCTAAAAATAAACCATTCCTTTAGAAGATTTCGATTAATCCTATTTAACGCCTAAACTGTTGTAAATTAACAGCTTACATATTATTTATTGGTAACATTATATTGACAATAAAATACAGCTCATGTATAATTTACAA
>JBLINE010000099.1:0-4697 GCA_047638895.1 Lysobacterales bacterium | reverse complement strand
ACAACAAAAATACAAAAAGAACTTAGACAAGAGATAATAAACATCTCATTTATAGAATAGAATTTAATATGTCCATCAATTGATTTTAAAAGCATATTTTCATCACTGCCTGAGCGATTAACTTGAGCTTGTGAAAGTACATACTTATAATTTGCATTGATATCAGCATCTCTTGGATCTATCCATAATGCTCTCTCATAGCTGAGTATCGCACGCCCTAAATTATCATCCTTAGTGTATGCATTACCTAAATTAAAGTAAACACTCGAAGACTCGAAACCTTCATTTGTAATCTCAGTGTATCCTTTAATAGCTTGTGCATAATCGCCTTGTCGATAAGCATCGTTAGCTAAAACAAAAAAATCTTCCACTTCAGCAGCAACACTATATGAAGCGTTCATTAGTATTAAAATACTTACAATAAATAATGTTTTTCTAAACATTTTCTTTTTCCAATTGTTGAACCATTTCTTCAAATTCTTGCATACTTACCTTCATAGTACTACGTTCCAAGTCTGTTGACGCAAAACGCACTGTATCGCATTTCTCTAAAATTTGTTTAATTAACACCTTAACTGATGTTGGTAATTTCTTCAGCTCTGGTTGTATCTCAAGTAAACTTGTAGAAATCATACCTAGAGAAATATTCAACGTGTCCGCTAAATAATATTGCAGTACTTTAAATAAAATGTCATAGAATTGTTTACTATCTCCTTGTTCCAAACATTGTTGTGCCTTCTTAAGTCCTGTACGTACAAACTTTGATGCTTTAATCTTACGTGCATAACCTTTATCCGTTCTTAAACGATTTTCTTGCCTTAGTCGCAAATAATACCAACCAACAAAACTAAAAAGACCTCCGAGAAAAATATATACAAAAAGATTTAAGTATAAAACAGCACCCTTAGATCTAATCTTTCCTATAGATTCTTTGATGAAAATAATGTCTTCGCCAAATTCTTCATTCGCCTCAAAATAATCATCATCCTTAAGCCCAACAAAACTCAAACCATTGCCCGAAGCTCCCTTCTTAACCTTAATAGAAAATGGCCCTTTATTTATAGAATGATACGTCTTAGAAGTTGGATCGAAATAATTAAACTTCAATGCCGGTACATTTTTAACCTCATGTGATCTTGGTATAATAACTTGCTCAAGGATTTTTACACCTTTCTCTTCTTTAATAATCGGCTCATAAGTTTTAAAATATCGATCGTCCTTATAAAAAGGCATCGTAACCGCCTTTAAGTTTCCTTCACCACTAAGTTTAATTCTAACCGTAATAGGATCTCCTGAACGAAGTTCATTAGGAGATACAGTAACATTCAAATCAAATTCTCCAACCGCTTGAGAAAAATCTTGGGGCTTACCTTTTTCTGGCAATGGCAGAACTTTTAACGCTAATGAATTAGACTTCAAAGAAATATTACGTGCTTCATTTCCAAAGAAATGATTGAAAAATTCATCAGAAAATAAACGGCTTCGTGCATTCTTTCTTTTATCTTTTGAAGGAATTTCAACCGCGACATCTATACCCGCAGGATCAATAATAATTTCTCCTGTACGTGTTGGATAAATAGTTGTTACAAATTCAACCGCTTGGTAACGCATGCCATTCTTATCAACCTGCCCTTGTCGTGGCTTATCAAAGTCCTTCATAAAAAAGCCTATTGTCTTAACATCTGGTAAACCTACTTGACGTACATTAATGCCTGAAACATAAAATGTTAATCTTAGTGGTACACCTTCATTAAGATATACTTGGGGCTTTGCCACCTCCATCTCAACAAAAATACGTTCTTCAAGACGTACATTTTCAGAAGAAGTATTTGTCTGTTGCTTATCAACAACATTAATTGTCACAGAATTTGTTGTATATTCTTGCCCACGATAAGCTAAACGTAATGCAGGAATCGTAAAATCCCCTGTACGTAAGGGTAATAAATAATAACTATATGATACTGACGTTCTCATACGCCCGTTAGTCATCGTAACCTTCTTAGAAGGGCCTACATATTCAACATTCATACCATCAATTTGAGGCAATTTAATAGGAGCCACATCTTGTGTACCATTAATATTCATGCGTAATTGTGTTGACTCCCCCAATACTACTGTTGTTTGGTCAACCTCTACACTAAACGAAATGTCTTGCGCTTCAATGATTCCACATTGAATAAAACATACTAAAAATAATATTATAATAATTCTTACTGTTTTCATTACCAATCCTGATACGTTGATTGCCGTTCTCGCGTTTTATCAATAAATTTAAGCATACCCTTAGGTGCTTTATTTTGCTCATAATCATCTAAAAGCATTTGCGCTTCTTGCTTTGTTAATTCTTGAGGGTTAACTACCTGCCGAGTTGAGGATTGTCCCTTAGAATCTTTCGAATCACTCTGCTCTTTTGAAGAAGATTGCTCGCCTTCATCCTCTGCCTTATCGTCATCTTTCTCACTTTGGGATTTAGACTCTTCATCACCTTCAGGTGAGTCTTTATCTTGAGAATCTTGTTGCTGTTCATTTTCATTATCAGAATCAGACTTCTCTTGACCATTATTCTTATTTTGTTCCTCATTGCCAGCTTTATTTTGATTTTGCTCATCAGACTTCTCAGAGTTATCCTTTTCATCAGATTGATCCCCTTCACCTTCTTGATTCTGCTGACTCTCTTGCTTCTGCTTTTCTTGCTTTAATCGCTGCAATTCCCGCTCTACCATAGGATAATTATACTCAACGGATTCGTTTTCTTTAATTGAGCGCAAATCACTATAGTGCCTTAAAGCCTCCTCTAAATTTTCAATCGCTTCATCAACATCATCTTGCTCCTTCAACAACCCATTGTAAAACAAAGTATTAGCCAAGTTATACTTAACTTTAAACTGTAATACGTCATCATCAGTTAATAAGGATTTTTGATAATACTCAATCGCTTCATCATACTTCTTCCTTTGGTACTGTACATTTCCTAAATTATAACTAATAATACCTAATTCTCCATCAGACTCAACAACATCTATATACTCTTTATACGCTTCATCGTAATCTTTATTTTCATAAGCATTATTTCCTTTATTCACTTTAGAAAAAACAGAAGCTTCCGAAAGTAAAAGTTCTCCACTCAGAAAAAATACCCCTAAAATAATTAGAATTATGCGTTGCGTCTGGTTAATATACATGTCTCACCAATTAATAGTAAAAGTGCTAAAGCTAACGGAAACTGAAAGCGATCATAAAACTGCCTCTCCATTTTACTTTCTATTTGACGTTTTTCTAATTTTGACAACTCTTTCTCATACAAAACATCTAATCCAAAATCAAAACCACTACTACGGATATAAATGCCTTCAGTCTCTAACGCAATATCTTTTAGTAATGATTCATTAAGGCGTGATTTAATGACATTACCCTGAGCATCTTTTAAGTAATTAGTTGATCCAGCATCAGATATCTTGATCAATTCTCCCTCAGCAGTACCAACCCCAATAGTATATATTTTTATCCCTTTTTGTTTAGCCAACTTCGCTTGAGCCAAAGGTGATCCTTCCAAATTATCCCCATCCGTAATGATAACAATGGCCTTATGTTTACTCAAAACATCTCCATAACCCTCAAGTGCAACCTCTATCGCGCGTTCTAAATCAGTACCTCCACGTGGAACGACATTTACGTTGAGTTCATTAAGTGTCAGCAAAAATCCACCATAATCATTAGTCAATGGACACATCATAAAAGCATCGCCTGAAAAAGCTAACAACCCAACACGATCGCCCTTAAGTTTCTTAATCACATCTTTAACCGCGAACTTGGTTCGCTCTAAACGATTTGGCTTAACATCTTGAGTTAACATACTTTTAGAAGTATCAATGACGAATAAAATGTCAAGTCCTTCACGTTTAATCTCTCGCCACTCAAAGCCCCATTGCGGCCTCGCCAATGCCAGTAAAGAAAACACAACCACACCGATTAAAAGAATATGTTTTACCTTACGTCGCCGAAAACTAAATTGTTCAACAAGCTCAGAAATAAACCGTGCACTAACAAATTGTCGCATCTTACGATGTCGCCTTTTTAAAGCGAAATATAAAAACACCGCAAATAATGGCACTAAGAAAAGACAATATAGATAATGTATGTAAACAAATTTCATTATGGTAACTTTAAGTAAATTGAATTACGTAAGGTAATCTCGATTAATAAGAGCAACAAACCTGTAAGTAAAAATTTATCAAATATCTCAGTGTAGTTATAATACCCTTCATGTTCAATTTCAGTTTTTTCTAATTCATCAATCTCCTTATACACCTTAGACAATGAGTCAGCATCCGTTGCACGGAAATAACGCGCTTCTGTAATATCAGCAATTTTTTTAAGGGTCACTTCATCTAAATCAATTAACACCTTACGATACGTATCTCGTCCAAATATATCTTTAGAGGGGTATGGTACGTATCCTTTTGTCCCCGCTCCAATTGTATATATCTTAATTCCTTTATTGTGTGCAATCTTAGCCGCTTCCAATGGATCAATATCATTAACATTACTCACACCATCAGTTAGTAAAATAACAATTTTACTCTTCGATTTGCTTTCTTTAAGCCTAAGTAAAGAAGAAGCAATCGCAGCACCAACTGCTGTTCCATCTTCAATTATTCCTAACTCAACACGTTTTAAATTTGTTCTCAACCAATCAT
>JBLINE010000098.1:0-4720 GCA_047638895.1 Lysobacterales bacterium | reverse complement strand
ACGTACATTAACATCAAGTATTGCAATTGAACTCGGAGAGGTAGCGTACAACACGACACATTATTATGCATTATTTGCGCTAGGTTTGGTGTTATTTATTATTACATTCATGATTAATATGTTTTCCGATTATATTTTACATAAATTTCAAGAGGTTGAGCGATGACAAAAAAAGATTACAATCAATATATCGGATTTTCATTATTACATGTTTGTGTAGGTTTTGTTTTATTGATTTTAGGAATAATGTTGTGGGATATTTTTACTAAAGGATCGGGTGTTATCAATTGGGAATTTTTAAGTGAAGCGCCACGTAAGGGGATGACGGAGGGTGGTATATTCCCAGCGATTCTTGGAACTTTTTATGTGACTGTCATAACAGCCTTACTATCTATTCCACTTGGTATGGGTTGTGCGATTTATTTAAATGAATATGCTAAAGATTCTTATTTAACGCGTATTATTCGTATGTCTATTCGAAATTTATCTGGAGTGCCGTCTATTGTTTATGGATTATTTGGTGTAGTGCTTTTTGTCCAACTTATGGCCTTTGATACCTCAATCTTATCATCAGGCTTAACCCTTGGTCTTATGACATTGCCGTGGACGATTACGGCTAGTGAAGAAGCCCTTAAAGGTGTACCTCATGCCTATCGTGATGCCTCACTAGCATTAGGTGCGACCAAATGGCAAACAATTCGCACAAATGTATTACCTTACGCTATTCCAGGTATGTTAACAGGGGCTATACTAGGTTTATCACGTGCCGCAGGAGAGACGGCTCCGATTCTTTTTACGGGAGCCGCATTCTTTTTACCATTCACTCCTAAAGCATTGTCAGATCAATTTATGGCCCTGCCGTATCATCTTTATATTATGTCAACACAGCATCATGCGATTGATAAAGTACAACCAATAGCTTATGGCACCGCTTTGGTTTTAATAGCACTTATATTTATAATGAACTTTGTTGCTATCTTTATGCGTTATAAATTACGTAAGGTTAAAATTGAATGATGAGAGTTAAAAATTTATTAAAAGAAAACAATAAGGATAATATTATGTCAAATGTTACAGTTAAGACGGCTGAAAATATTTTCAAAGATAATGGCTCATCTCTTGAAGAAAATGCGATCAAAATTAATGTAAGTAATTTTAATTTTTATTATGGAAAAACACAGGCATTGAAAGATATTACTTTTGATGTTGGTGAAAACACTGTAGTTGGAATTATTGGACCATCAGGGTGTGGTAAGTCGACATTCCTTCGTTCTTTAAATAGAATGAATGACACAATACCTTCTGTACGTTACGAAGGTGAGATTGTTATTGATGATGTTAATATATTTGATAAGTCAGTTGATGTGGTTGATTTAAGACGTGAGGTCGGTATGGTTTTTCAAAAATCAAATCCATTTCCTAAGTCAATCTTTGAAAACGTTGCTTATGGTCTTAAGATTAATGGCGTGAAAGATAAACAATTTATTGCACAGCGTGTTGAAGAAAGTCTTAAACATTCTGCACTATGGGACGAAGTCAAAGACCGACTTAATAAAAGTGCCTTTGCTTTATCTGGTGGGCAACAGCAACGTCTTTGCATTGCACGCGCTTTAGCGGTTCAGCCAAAAGTATTACTTTTAGATGAGCCTGCATCTGCCTTAGATCCTATAGCTACAGGAAAAATTGAAGAATTAATTCATGAGCTTAAAGCATCGTATACAATTGTTATTGTAACGCATAATATGCAACAAGCCGCACGTGTATCAGATTATACGGCATTTTTTATGTTAGGGGAGCTTGTTGAATATGATGTCACATCAAAAATATTTACAAATCCTAAAAATAAAATCACAGAAGATTATGTTACTGGTCGATTTGGTTAAAGATTAGAAAGGAATATTATGGAACGACATTTGGATACAGAGTTACAAAGATTAAATACAGAGTTATTAAGAATGGCAACATTAACTGAAACGGCGATTGTTAAATCAATTGAAGCATTGCGTCTACAGGATAAAAAATTAGCGACTGAAGTTATTGATAGTGATATTCAAATAAATGCTCTTGAGAATGTTATTGAAGAGATTGCGATTGAAATGTTAGCTTTATTTCAACCGATGGCGCGTGACTTAAGATTTATAACAACGGGTATGAAGGTTAATGCTGAGCTTGAACGTATTGCTGATTTAGCGGCTAATGTGTCTTATCGAACGCGTGAGATATCTGATGAAAAGACAACACTCGCGCCTATGGATGATTTGATGGATTTATCAAATATCGCAAGAACAATGGTGAAACAAACGATTGATTCTTTTGTAAATCGTGATGAAGCTATGGCTTTAAAAGTGATTGCATCTGATGATGATTCTAATACATTACGCAACAAAATAATGGAAGATTTAATTAAAGATCATATGGAAAAAGATCCAACGTCTGCGTCACAAGCGGTATCTTTACTTTTAGCAGCACGTGATCTTGAGCGTATTTGTGACCATGCCACAAACATTGCCGAAGATGTTATTTATATGGTCCAAGCAAAAGTTGTGAAGCATCACCCGGAACGTTTATTAGAAGATTAGTTATCGAAGAGTGTCCGCTCGGCGCTGTTTTCAATTAACAACATAGTAATATTTTCATTGCCATATTTTAACGCCCGATCAAGAGGGTAGATGCCCGTGTGGCTTTTGATATTTAGATCTGCGCCATTATCAATCAAAGTTTGAACTACTTGATATTGTGTGTCTTGATTACTGAAGTCTTTATCGGTCGCTTCACTCACAGCGGTGTATCCATAAGCATCCATGGCATTAACGTCGGCACCTTCATCAATGAGTAGTTGTACCATTTTAGGATATCCCCACCAAGCAGCTTCAATCAATAAGGAGCGCCCACGAAAGGGGCCTTGACGATTGATGTCTTTAAGATCTTTAAGTAAATATTTTACTGTTTCAATATGGCCGCCACGGACAGTTTTAAATATTGTATTATTATTTAAAGTAAGCGCTTTGGTTTTTAGGAGAAACTTTAAAACATGTAAGTGGCCTGAGTAGGCCGCAATATCCGCGCTATTTTCTATTTCTTTGTCATTTAATGACCAGCCAGTATCTGTTATATTGGCGCCATTTTTAAGCACTTCTTTGATTAGTGTTAAGTCACCATTACGTGTGGCACACATTAAAACAGACCAGTCCCAACGAATGTTCATGCCTTGTTCTTGGCGTGTATAGCCACGAGCTGTAACATCAGCACCGTAGGCAATAAGTTTTTTGGCACTTTCAATACGGTTACTCATAATCGCTTGAATAAGGATGGGAGTGTTGTTATTTAAATAATTAACATCAGCCCCTTGCTCAACTAAATAATCAAGAATGGCGTATTGGCGCCCAATGATAGCTGCGCCTAAACCATTGTTAAGGACGGCTTGATCATTGTGTTGTTTGAGGAAAATCTTAACGGCATCCATATTCCCTGAACGCACAATGTTGTAGATACTTCTTGCTGGAGTATTGGCGTCTGATGATGCAATACTGAGTAGGGATATAAGTAAAGGTAGGAGAATATTTTTTAAATTCATGATGTTATATAAATAATGGTGTTGTTTTATAAAAGATAACGTATTGCATTTAAAATCAACTCAGTATATCATGCTAGCAAACATTTAAGGGGAGAATCTCATGAAAAAAATTATTATATTATTATCAGTTTTACTTTTTACAACAACAAGTTTTGCCGCCGTTATGTCTGGTGAGATGGCGCCTGACTTTACGTTACTTGATTCTAACGGTACGTCGCAACAGTTATCAGCTTATAAGGGTAAATATGTTGTTTTAGAATGGTACAATCCTGATTGTCCATTTGTTAAAAAACATTATAAGAGTGATAACATGCAAATGTTACAACGGAAGTACGGCGAACAAGATGTTGTGTGGTTATCAATTAATTCATCGAATTATGGTAAACAAGGACAATATTCACCAGATGAATATAATCAAATTCGTGACAATAGTAAGGCAGCACCAACGGCTATTCTTTTAGATCATGAAGGGACGGTTGGTAAGCAATATGGCGCACGTACAACACCTCATATTTATGTGATTGATCCAGAAGGAAAATTAGCGTATCAAGGGGCGATTGATAGTATGCCAAGTACTGATGCGAGCGACATTGCAAAATCTGAAAACTACGTGGATACGGTATTAAACGCCGCTTTAGCTGGAGAAGCAATCCCATTAGCACAAACTAAGCCTTATGGGTGTGGGGTTAAGTACTAATAACTAAGTATTTAACAATTTCAGAATTATCTTTATAAGGGGGACGCTTATCAAAGCGTCCCCTTTAAATTAATTTCTTTTTTTTTACTCTACTACTAGTATCAAATCGAAGAAACCGCTTTCCTAAAGGTGCTTATTAAGTCTCTATAAATTTGGCATTTCACTCTTATATATATTATACTTAATGTATTAATGGGAGATTAGAGTGAATCTTAAAGTATTAAAAAAATATATATTACTAAGAAAATGTATTTCACTTAGCATCATTTTTTGTTTTATAACAAGTACCATCATGGTGCCTGTTACGTCAGCTCAAACAACAACCTTTTTAAACTTACCAGTGGCAGGTACTTTAGTATCGCTTAGCCCAAGATTTACACCAGCACTAATTAAAGGCATCACCATTCATCCTGATAATCCGCTTAAGTTCGATTTCATAGTAGATCGTG
>JBLINE010000097.1:0-4742 GCA_047638895.1 Lysobacterales bacterium | reverse complement strand
AAATCATATAGTACAGCACACGCAATTGTATCCGCATCTGTACCACTACTTACCGTGACGCCATGCTTAACACCAAAAAGATTTGCGAACTTTTCTTCAAATTCATTTGTATACTTACCACGTGTCACCCAATTAGAAGCTAGGGCTTCATTAATTAATGTCTTTGCTTTCTCAGTCAAAGAAACCGTACCAAATGGTACTTTATATTTTGCTTTTTGTGCGAGCGATGCACTATCTGTATTATCAATCTTCATACTTTACCTTTCTACTTATTTTTGAACTCTTGATATCTCTCTGGTGTGCCTATATCAGAAAATTCTTTTTCTATAATAATGCCATTTAGTTTATGCTCAGTTAAATTTGGAAACACGTCATATTCTAATGAAAATTTTCCCTCTTCAGGCATATACTCAAATGCTTTTTGTGTAAAACAATAAATACCTGCATTAACAAAACCTGACTTTTTAACATCTTCTTTTTCTTTAAATGCTGTAATTAAATTATCTTTATTAATTTCAACCGTACCATAATCACGCACATCATCTTTCCTCGATATTCCAACTGAAGCAATAGCTTCTGACTCAAAATGTTTCTTTAAAAAATATTTCACATCAAAAGGACAAAATGAATCACCATTTAAGAGAATGAAATGATCGCTCCACACAATTGGTTGTGCATTCTTTAATGCCCCACCCGTCCCCAACGGTTCTTCTTCACGTGCAAAATCAATGGCAATTTCATTATCTTTATTTCGATAGTAACTCTCCACATCATCCGCTTGAAATCCCGTACATAAAATAATACGCTCAACACCTTGGGCTTGTAAATGGTCGATGTGATAATCCAAAAATGGTTTACCTTGCACATCTGCCATCACTTTTTGTGATTCACCAATAGTTGAACGTAATCGTGTGCCAAGACCACCACATAAAATAAGAACATCTACTTGATCAATTGTCATAATAATTATATGAAAAATGGTTTGGAATTTAAAAGCCAGGGGTAGTGCTATTGCTCCTAACTACTAAACTCTATATATCTATTCATACTCCCCATTAGGTTGATAAAAAATAATCTGACTACCTGTTGCTTCAAACTTAATAGGTACATACAAAAATTTCTTTAACTTTTCTTTAATAAGTTTTTGTTTACTTGGCTCAGCAAATAACATCATAAACCCACCGCCACCTGCACCAAGAAGCTTACCACCTAACGCGCCATTCTTCATTGCTGTTTCATACATACGATCAATATCAGGTGTTGTTACTTTACTCGACAATTGTCTCTTTATCTGCCAGCTCTCGTTAAGTAATTTACCAAAACTTCTAAGATCATTATTCTTCAGTAATCCTAAGGCATGATCTGTCATTTGTTGCATGGCATGTAAGTCTGCACGTTTTTTAGGAATATTTTTAATTTGATGTTCTGCAATTTCAGACGCAAAACGAGAAAAACCTGTGAAATATAACATGACATGATTTTGCAAATTCTTAACTCGTTGCTTTGGTAACGTAATTTTTTGAACATTTAAATGATCACTACCACCAAAACGTACATAACTTAATCCCCCATGAGCTGCTAATACTTGATCTTGGCAACCAACATTTTCTTTACATGCTCAATCAAAATAGCTTCTTTAGCAAGCCGCTCTTTCGTTGGCATCTCACCAATCATCGCGTAGAGTGCATTAAGCAAACCTACTGTAAATGAAGAGCTTGAGCCTAATCCTGTTCTCGCAGGTAAATCACCGTCATGGTGAATCTCAATCCCTTTGCGGATTTTTAAGAAACGCAATGCTTCACGCACTGCTGGATGATCAATATCACTAACCTTAGACACCTGCTCCATCTTTGAATAAATAATACGCGACTTATGCTTAAAAAATGGAGGTAAATAACGACAGGTAATATAACAATATTTATTAAACGTTGTGGCTAGAACAGCACCACCATGATCATCATACCACGCTGGATAATCAGTACCACCACCAAAAAAGGACATGCGAAAAGGCGTACGACTTATAATCATTAAGTAACTACTTTCTCTTCTAACAACTTACGTTTTAGTTTAATTTTTGTTGATTCGAGTGTTAGATCAACAGCCACTTGTCCAAATTTATTTTTTAACAACTCCAAAAATGCTGGATTAGTATGATATGTCATCCATGCATCATCACGAAACTTAAGCACCTGGGCTGCTGTTAAATATTTTGTTGGTAATGGTTGCTGATCATAGGAGTGTTGCGAATAGCCAGAATATTCTTCTGGAAGTTTCCATCCCGCTTTCTTAGCTTGACCATACAAAGGACTGCCTGGATAAGCCATAGCAGAATAAAAATTTGCTTCTTCTGTATTCATTTCCATAGCTAAATCTAACGTGCCTTGCATACTTTCCATATCATCTTCTGGTAATCCAAAAATATAGTTTGCGATCACATTAATACCATGATCACGAATTTTCTGAACAACATCGCGAATATCTACATCTTCAAATTTACCCTTTGTTACATCTTTTCGTACACGAGTGTTTCCACTCTCTATACCAAGTGCAAGCCAATTAACACCTGCTTTCTTAAGCGTTTCTAAATACTTTTCTTTCACTGTATCTATCCGTGAATAAGCCCAAATATTAAAATCATAGCCACGTTCGATAATCAGTTCACAAATCTTCATGAAATGATTTTGATTCAACACAAAAAGCTCATCGGCAATCTTAATATTACGAATACCTTTTTGAGAAAAATAATCAAATTGTTTAATAATATGCTCTGGGTCCCAGAATCTAAAAATAGCACTCCCATCAGAATATTCATTTTCTTGTCGATTAATAATATTAATCATACAAAAAGAACAACGCATCGGACAACCTAAGCTTGTATAAATAGAAGCGAAAGGTTGTTGCTCAGAATTATTAGAATACGCATGCCACAAAGATGTACGATATTTCTCCATTGGTAATTTATCCCACGGCACACCAGGCAACTCTACTGGCAAATCTGCTTTAGCGACAATAGGTGATGGTTCATTTAAAACGATTTCACCATCACGACGCCAACCCAATCCTTTAACCGTCTCTAAATTATCTTCTAAGTTTGTACGTAATAAATTAGATATCGTATAAACCCCTTCATTCTGACATACCAAATCAATAAAATCATGCCTCATTAGAACATCTTTTGATAATGCACTCACATGACCACCAACAAACAAAATTTTTGAATGGGGCATTTCATTTCTTACAGCTTCAGCCATAAGTACTGCCCCCGTCATATTCTGAGAACTTGCTGATGGTTGCTGACCATAAACAACAAAACAAACAACACGCGGATCAGCTTTCTTAGCTGCTTGTGCTGTAGCGATACTATCTAATTGAAGCGCTTCAGTATCTAAAATTTCTGCACTAAATTTATGATGTAAACAATGCGATGCAAGCATCCCAGCCCAAATTGGAGGCTCAATAGATGAAAAGCTTTTGCTTAAATCTTGATAGATTTTCTTTGAAGCACTTGGATGGATAAATAAAATATCTAGTTTTTGACTCATACCATAATCCTTATTTTTAAAGTTGTAACTAATGAATTAAATATTTGAGAATTGCACTTCCCGTGAACGTCCCTTTTCCAAAATAGTAAATGCTTTAATCAATTCAGCAATACCCATCTTTAAAGAAACATCTGGTATAAATCCTGTTGCTTCAATCTTTTCATTACTCACAATGTAATCTCGTTGATCTGGGTCTTTACCATCATGATTTTCATCAAATGTAAAATCTGGCAATTGCTTTTGTATCTCTTCACATAATTCCCATTTATTTAAGTTAGCATCACTTAAACCCACATTATAAGCTTCCCCCTTTAACTTATCAAAGTTAGCCATCATATGCATTACTGCTTTAGCCACATCACGCAGGTGAATATAATTACGTTTAAAATGAGATTCGAACAACTCAATATGTCCGTTAAAAACTGCTTGATACGTGAAATCATTCACTAATAAATCCAAACGTGGACGAGGAGAAACACCAAACGCGGTAGCTAAACGTAAGGTAATACCATTACCTGCTTTAAGAACCATGTCTTCTGCTTCAACTTTAAGTTTTCCGTAAAGCGAAATTGGTCTAAGTGGCGTTTCTTCTGTACAAAATTTTCCTTGCTCACCAACACCATACCCGCTGTTTGTAGTTGGATAAATAATCATTTGGTCACGATCACGCACATCAATAATAAGTTGCAGAGCATCAACAACAACTTTACGCGCAACTTCTGGTTCTTTATCACACAAAGGAGCCCCTGTTAAACATGCTAAAGGAACAATCACATCTGACCATTTAACCCATTGATCAATCAATGCTTTATCGCAAGCATCTCCACGAACGACAGTTAAGCCTTCATCAATACAACATTCTAACAATGGTGTTTGATTATACATAAAGATGTCAATTACCGTTACTTCATGACCTTCTCGTAATAAAGCTGGGACAATTACTGATCCTAAATATCCCGCCCCACCTGTAACTAAAATTTTCATTGAAAAAACCTTTCTCTAAATTAATTTAAAAATCTTAACACTATTAAAACACAACTTACTTATTTTCTAAATACCATTGATACGTCTTTCCTATACCATCTTTGATCGTAACCTTAGAATTCCAGCCTAAATTATTAATACGCGTACTATCAAGTAATTTTTGCATCGCACCATCAGGTTTTGAAGCATCACATTGTGTAACACCTTTAAATCCTG
>JBLINE010000096.1:0-4754 GCA_047638895.1 Lysobacterales bacterium | reverse complement strand
TTATACCTATTATTCTCTACTGTGTCAATCATAGCAGAAACACGTTGAAGCATCGTGTTTCTTGATTAACCCCTACTTTTGCTAAACTGACATGCTTAAGAATAAGGTTTAGCAAATGATTAAAAGTTGATTTCTTGCATAAAGATTAGGGATTCTGATTCCCTTGCATGTATTATTCTCTACGGTGTCAATCATAGCAGAAACACGTTGAAGCATCGTGTTTCTTGATTAACCCCTACTTTTGCTAAACTGACATGCTTAAGAACAAGGTTTAGCAAATTACTAAAAGTTGATTTTTTAAGAAAAGTGATCTAATATACTGACCATGACTATTACATTGAACGGAAAAACTAAAGAATTTGATAATAAATTAACCGTTACGGAACTTATTAACAAAGTAAGTTCCACAAATAAACGCGTAATTGCAGAAATTAATGGTGCTATTATTAAACAAAATCAATGGGACAACACTATGATTAATGATGGTGACGCAATTGAACTGGTTACCTTTGTTGGTGGCGGATAAATCACACTCATGCAAACTACTACAGATACAATCCAAGACACACCCTTAATTATTGCGGATAAAGAATTTACTAATCGCTTTATGCTTGGGACAGGTAAATTTAAAAACAAAACCGACCTGACGGATTCTATAGAAGCTTCTGGATCACAAATTGTAACAGTAGCTCTTCGTCGTATAGACATTGAACGCAATGAAGAAAATATCCTCGAATATATTCCAAAAAATGTCACGCTCTTAACCAATACGTCTGGCGCACGTAATGCGAAAGAAGCCATTCGTATAGCTCGCCTTGCCCGCGAAGCAGGTTGTGGTAACTGGGTCAAGATTGAAGTTATTAATGATTCAAAATATTTACTACCAGATAATGCTGAAACAATTAAAGCCACTGAAACGTTGGTCCAAGATGGTTTTATTATACTGCCTTATGTAACACCTGATTTGTATGTGGCCCGTGAACTTGTTAAAGTTGGTGCTGCAACCATTATGCCACTAGGATCAATGATTGGTACAAACAAAGGTGTCCGTACGCGTGATCTTATTGAAGTGCTTATAAATGAAATTGATATTCCGATTGTTGTTGATGCTGGTATTGGCGCACCATCACATGCCGCCGAAGCAATGGAAATGGGTGCTGATGCTGTACTTGCCAATACATCAGTCGCAACCGCGCAACACCCTGCAACATTAGCAAAATCTTTATCACTCGCTGTTGCTGCTGGCCGTTTAGGTTATTTAAGCCAATTACCTGAGCAAAATAAAATAGCTCAAGCATCATCACCACTAACAGGATTCTTACATGGAGACTCATAAAATGAAAACACAATTAATCTTAGGCCACGCAGGTAAAGATCATCCTGATGCCGTTACCGTTGATATTGACCCTCTACATAATCCTGATTATGTGCATGATTTAAATACATTTCCATACCCATTTGAAGAGAATCAATTTACAGAAATTATTTGTCACCACGTTCTAGAGCACCTTGAGAATCTCCCTCCTGTTATGGATGAACTTCATCGTATTTTAGCTAAAGATGGTGTTCTTATTATAGAGTCACCACACCACACAGCTTGGTGTGCAAATACACCTGAACATAAACTATTTTTTAACTACTTTGCTTTCGATGGTTATATTGATGATGGTTGTACTGAATGGATTAATGGTAAGAAGTTCAAAGCTATTGAAAAGAAAATAACTTTTCATAAAAGATTTAGACGTTTATTTCTTCATAAACTTTTTAATCGTCACCCAAAAGAATACGAACGATTTTGGGCTTATATGTTTCCAGCTGAAAATATGACAGCTAAACTTACACCTATCAAAGAATAATAAAATGTTACAAGAAATAACCAAGACTCTTACTGACACTTCCTTAGAATCTTTAGAAATACTTGCACAAAAAGCTAAAGCGACCAAAGAACAATACTTTGGTCGAACTGTTTCTTTGTATGCACCAATCTATTTATCTAATTACTGCTCAAGTGAATGCACCTATTGTGGATTCAAAAGTAAGAACCGTATTACACGATTCAAACTTACCTTAGAACAAATGCATCAAGAGATGAAGTTTGTTGCAGATCAAAAGATTGAAAATATTCTTCTTCTTACCGGTGAATCTTATAAAGTAACACCTGTTAGCTATCTAAAAGAAGCTGTTAGCGTTGCTAAAAAATATTTTCCTTCTATATCTCTTGAAGTCCACCCTATGCAAACTGATGATTATAAATCATTATTTGAATGTGGCGTTGATGGCATAACTGTCTATCAAGAAACATACGATACAGAACGTTATAAACAAGTTCATTTATCTGGAATTAAATCTGATTATGATTTTCGCTACGACACACCAAAGCGTGCTGCTAAAGGTGGCATTCGTTCTATATCAATGGGTATCTTATTAGGCTTATCAAAAGATATCGTACAAGATGTAGCTAAACTATACACACATCTTCGTTTTATGGAAAAAGAATACCCTGGCGTAGAGTACAGCCTATCATTCCCTCGCTTTCAATCTATCAAAGGTGAAGTCTTCCCAGGAAGCGCTGGGGTTGATGATATTACATTTACAAAAATATTATGTATGACACGTATCCTTTTTCCTCGTGTAGGTATTAACTTATCAACACGTGAAAGTAAATCCATTCGTGACAACATACTAGAACTTGGCATTACACGCATGTCTGCTGGTAGCAATACATCAGTGGGTGGATACACAACGGTCGATAAAGAAATACAAGATCCTCAATTTGACATTGAAGATACGCGATCGGTTAGTGACATTATTACGTTACTTAAATCAAGAAACTTTGATCCAATCCTTACAGACTGGCGCGCCATACAAAACGAAATATTATAATGAATACTTTCGAACAAGGCTTGCTTAAATATTTAACTGAAGATCAATTATCACTTATTCAATCCAAAAAAGTTGGTATTGGTGGTGCTGGTGGATTAGGTTCAAATGTAGCCATGATACTTGTACGTAGTGGCTTTAAGAATATTGAAGTTCTCGACTTAGATGTCATCGATGCCTCTAATCTAAATCGTCAACAATTCTTCACTAGCGAAATTGGACAAGAAAAATCTAAAACACTCGCCATACGTCTAAAACAAATAAATCCAGATTTAAACATTACAGCCCACACAACAACATGGACTAAAGATACAGCGGATAAATTTTTTAATGATTGTGACTACTATGTAGAAGCCTTTGATAAGGCTGATGCTAAATTTAATTTCGTTGAATATTACCAAAGAAATAATAAACCAATTGTATCTGGAAGTGGTATGGCTGGACTGAAAACTAAAAACCCTATGACTCTCAAGAAAATTGGTAATATTTATATGATAGGTGATCAAACAACATGTGCATCAGAAGGGCATCCGCCTATGGCACCAAGAGTTACGGCATGTGCCGCCATGATGGCAGAAGTTATTCTTGATTTAACTTTAGATCTTCTTTAAGTAATTTTCGCTTACGTATCCAACCACTCACCATTGCTATCAAAGAAACAATCGCAATTATAAGGAAATAGAAAAAGCTTATAACTAATACTCCTTGGTTTTCTAGAAAATAATCTTTCATTGCGCCGATGTCATCAAAAAAGCTCTCACCAACACCATGAATAATATATTGCAGCCATAAAATACGCGGGATAGATCCAATTAAACAAGCAATAATATATTTTCTAAAATCAACATTTGATAAGCCAAAAGATAAGTCCATTATACGAAATGGCACCATTGGATTAATACGTAAAGCAAATATACCTAAAAACCCCATACCATGTTTCTTCGACATATCACGCGTCTTAATCTTAAATCTTTCTTGCACATATTCTCGTCCTAATCGTCGACTTAAATGAAATAATACTGTTGCATTGCCTATCTCTCCTAACCAAACAAACAACGTAGACACAAATGGACCAAAGATAATAGCCCCTGAAATGCGTAACACATCTTTAGGCCCAACTATAATAAATGTTGTCAGGCCTACATAAAATAAAACAAAAATAATACCAGAAACTACTAAAGGAATGTTATCAAACATAGCTTGTATGCGTGCTACGTCAAAATTAAAAGAGCTCCCAACAAAAAAACTAACTGTTAGAAATGTGATAAGAATTAATATTTTATTAAGTGATTTCTTCATAACTATTCCTGCCTAGTTCTGATCGATACCCTTTTGATATTAAGAGAATATTCCTTTGTACAAAATATCTGATTACGCCTGTTACTTCGCGCGGTGTTGCCATACTCAAGAAACGCCTTGAAGCTTGGCGTTTCTTTCTTGTTGGCAAAACACCTTATGGCAAAAACATGGTTGGTTTTTTGCCTAAAAAAAAGGAGTAAGTTAATGATTTAACTTACCCCTTTAACCTGTTACTAGGCAGGAATATCTTCTTACTTAGCTTCTGTATTCTGCAAAAAGGTCTGTACTTAAGTATCTTTCACCAGTACTTGGCAAAATAACAACAATAAGCTTACCTTTATTTTCTTCTTTTTTACCTTCAATGATTGCCGCTTGTACTGCAGCCCCTGATGAAATACCACATAAAATACCTTCTTCTTTCATCACACGTTTCGCCATCGCAAATGCTTCATCATTATCTACTTGAATTGTTTCATCAATAAGATCAATTTTTAAATTACCTGGAATAAACCCTGCTCCAATACCTTGAATCTTATGAGGACCAGGTTGTCCACCTGAAATAACTGGCGATCCTT
>JBLINE010000095.1:0-4761 GCA_047638895.1 Lysobacterales bacterium | reverse complement strand
ATCTTGATTATGAATACGTAAAGTCGCATCCTTAACACCCACAACAGCAGGAACCCCTAAAGATTTAGCCATAATAGCGGTGTGTGATGTTTTTCCACCAATATCAGTAGCAAATGCAATGATATTCTTACTGTACATACTAGCTGTATCAGAAGGTGATAAATCATGTCCAATAAGAATTAATTCTTCAGTAATATCATCAAGTTCGTCCATTCGGTTTTCATGAATAAGATGTGTCAAAACTCGCCTAGCAATATCTTTAACATCCCCTGCTCGTTCTCTTAAATATTCATCTTCAATCTTAAGAAATTTATCAACATACATTTTAATTACTTCAGAAAAAATATACTCACACGAATAGTTTTCACTCTCAATACGTTGATTAACATCCTTTAACAATTTTGGATCTTCTAAAATCATTAAGTGGGCATCAAATATCTTAGCATCATGAATAGCATCACTGCTCGATAGTTTAGTTTGAATGTTTTTAATTTCTTGTTTTGTACAAAGAATGGCTTCTTCGAAGCGCGCCAATTCACTAGGCACTTCATTGGCAAGAATAGAACGTGGTGCAACAACAAACTCTTGTTTATCTAAAATAAAAGCATTTCCAAAAGCAATACCAGGAGAAGCACTAATACCTTGTAATACTATTTCACTCATTATTCTTCTTTGGTTAATAATTGTCCAAGTTCAATTAAAGCTTGATCAGCATCTTCACCATCAATACGTAAAATCAACACACTATCTTTCTGTGCGCCTAAAGTTAATATTTCCATAATCGATTTACCATCAACTTCTTCCCCATCCTTAATCAAAGTAATATCCGATGTATATCTTGTTGCGGCTTGTACAAATAAGGCAGCTGGTCTCGCATGTAATCCTTGAGCACCTAAAATTTTAAATTCTTGTTGTACTACAGCCATAAATTCTACCGTTTAATAATTCGGTTAGACTCAATTAACTTAATTAACGCTTTATTCAATTTATTTGAGTCATGACGTACGAAATCCGTCGTACTAAGTAAATCTGTTGAAACAACACGACATCCCAACTCACGAATTGCTTCAATATCAGGTTTAACAGGAAATGACTCTTCCCCTTGATAGCGACCTAATAAATCTTCTGAAACAGGCGCATCATTTACTAAAACAGAATCAACAACCTTCTGCCCATTTACATGATCAAGAATTGCTTTTAAATGACCACTTGCTGTAAATGAATCAGTTTCTCCATGCTGTGTCATCACGTTACATACATAAATCTTAAATGCTGATGATTTTGAAATTTTATCAGTCAACGGCTCAATTAATAAATTTGGAATAACACTCGTATACAAACTTCCAGGACCAAGAATAATTATATCTGCTTCTTCAATAGCTGCTAAAGCATCGTCCGTAGGCTTAACATCCTTTTCGCTTAAAGATAATTTCTTAATTGTAATATCAGGATTCGGAATATTCGCCTCACCCTCCGCACGCGTCCCATCTTCATACTCTGCTATTAAATGAACATTACAAACCGTTGATGGGACTACTTTACCACGAATCGCTAAAACTTTACTTGTTTCTTTTACCGCCCTCTCAAAATCACCATCGGTCAATTGATACATCGCCGTTAAAAATAAATTTCCAAAATTGTGCCCTTTCAATTCCGAATCTTGAGAAAATCGAAATTGAAATAGTTCTCCTACAAGTTCAGGCGCATCAGCTAAAGCCACTAGACAATTACGAATATCCCCAGGTGCAACAATATTAAATTCTTCTCGTAATCGTCCAGAAGAGCCACCACTATCAGCAACCGTTACTACCGCCGTAATATTAGCCGTATATTCTTTCAATCCAGCAATAAGATGCGATAAACCAGTACCGCCACCAATAGCTACAATCTTTGGACCACGTTCTAAATAACGTTTTTTATAAAGGATATTAACAAGATCTCGCTCACCTTTAGGTAAAAATAAAGTCAGTAATGAAACTATCATTTTAGCCATACCAAGAACAATTAGAATGATCCCGCATATGATCCAAACGAATCCGAAAAAAGATATAAATTTATATTCTGCTGCGGTTAAGAATGCTCCGATCGCAACAATTATGAGTCCAAACAATGAAGTTAAAAGCCAGCGCTTTACCTTCATTCCTGGATATAACCATTTGACTGGATTATTAGGCATGTTTATAAACTTGCAAGACGCTCGTCTTCTTGCTCAATAATATCTAAAATAGCTTTTCCATCTTCAGCTGATTTTAAACTATCACGTACAAATTTATCCTTTAGAAGACGTGAAATTCTTGCTAAAGCTTTTAAATGAGGACCTGCTGAATCAACAGGTGCGACAAGTAAGAAAAAGATATAAGCTGGTTCACCATCTAAAGAATCAAAGTTAATTCCTTTTTTACTAATAGCTAAACAACCCACTAAATCATCAACACACTCGCATTTACCATGTGGAATGGCAATGCCTTGGCCAATTGCTGTGGAACCTAAAGCTTCACGAGCCATTAAAACTTCTAAAATCTTAGTTTTATTTTTCTTAGGAATCTTTCCAGATGCTATAAGTAGATCAACCATTTCTTCAATAAGGTCAGCCTTTGAGTCACTTTTTAAATCTGCTGATAATGCTTCTTTACATAAAAAATCCGTAGTCTTCATTAAATCTCCTTAGGTTGATACAAAAAAAGCGGCGGATGGGATTCGAACCCACGACATCGACCTTGGCAAGGTCGCATTCTAGCCAGCTGAATTACCGCCGCAAAATCCCATTAAACTAAAATTTCACAAATACACATTCAATAAAGTATGTGCTTTAAACTATATATCAAAAATCACTGCAAATCAAACAATTGTCATAAATATGGTGCCCCGCGAGGGACTTGAACCCCCATGCCGTAAAGCACTAGTTCCTAAGACTAGCGTGTCTACCAATTCCACCAGCGGGGCAATTTTAAACACCTACAACTTATTACTTACCACTTAAAAAATGGTGGGTCACCCGCGACTTGAACGCGGCACAACCGCCTTAAAAGGGCGATGCTCTACCGGATGAGCTAGTGACCCACTATATTATTTTTCTAACAATTGCTTTGATTTTTCATTAAGCAACTGCTCAATATCTTTTATATACCTATCTGTCAATTTTTGAATATCATCGTTTGTACGATGTTGATCATCTTCAGAAATCTCTTTATCAACCTGCATCTTCTTAATCTTATCATTGGCATCGCGTCTAATCGTTCTAACTGAAATTCGTGACTTCTCTGCCATATCCTTAACAATTTTCTTCATCTCTTCTCTACGCTCTTGTGATAATGCTGGAATATTTAATCTTACTACTTTCCCATCATTTTGCGGCGTCAATCCTAGCGAAGATGTTTGAATTGCTTTTTCAATTTCTGGAATAATTGTCGGATCCCATGGTTGAATAACAATGGTCTTAGGATCAGGAACACTTACTGCCGCTAACTCTTTAAATGCCGTTGCTGTTCCATAATAATCTATGTGTAACCCTTCAATAAGACCTGGATGAGCCCGCCCTGTACGCACTTCTGAGAACTCACGCTTAGCAGATTCAATCACTTTCTTCATTTTATCTTCCGTATCTATAATTACTTGTTTTGCTGGCATAATAAATCAACCTAATTAATGAACTTTAGTTCCAATTTGTTCACCTAAAATAACTTTCTTAATATTGCCTTCTTCAAGAAGATTAAAAACAACCAATGGCATACTATGTTCCATACACATACTAATCGCCGTCGCATCCATAACTCTCAAATCATCTTTCAGCACTTGCATATAACGTAATACGTCATATTTTTTGGCATTTTTATCTTTCATAGGATCTGCTGTATATATCCCGTCAACTTTTGTTGCTTTTAAGATAGCATCCATGCCTAACTCTTTAGCACGTAATGCCGCCGCTGTGTCAGTTGTAAAATAAGGGTTTCCCGTTCCCGCTACAAAAATAACAACACGGTTTTTTTCTAAATGACGTAAAGCACGACGACGCACATACGGCTCAGCAATAGCAGACATTTCAATTGCAGTCATAACACGTGTTGGAACATCAATCTGCTCTAACGCATTTTGAAGTGCTAATCCATTTAAAACCGTGGCAAGCATCCCCATATAATCAGCCACTGAACGATCAAGACCAAAATCTTTTGACGCTACTTGTCCACGGAAAATATTTCCACCTCCAACAACAAGCGCAACTCTAACTCCCAAAGAACATACTTCTTTAATTTGTTTCGCAAACGAGGCGCATGTTTCAGCATCAATACCATGCTGCCCTGGCCCCATTAAAGCCTCACCACTTAATTTAAGCAATACACTTTTATATACTGGTTTATTACTCAACAGCTCCAACCTTATATCTTGTGAAACGACCTACAAAAATATTCTCACCAATCTTTGCAATTAATTCATTTAAACTGTCTTGTAATGTCTGACTTGAATCTTTTACAAATGGTTGTTCAAGTAAACATACTTCCTTAGCATAGACATCCGCATTCGCCTGCTCTGCAAATTCAGCTTCTGGAATATCTTCTCTTTTAATATAAATTGGATTAGCTGCTGCAATTTGCATAGCAACATCTTTTGAGAATTGTATAAAGTCTTCACTACTTGAAACAAAATCTGTCTCACAACTTACTTCAACAATAACCCCAATCTTAGCACCACCATGAATATACGCCTCAACACGCCCTTCTGTAGCCGCACGTCCACCTTTTTTCGCTGCTAATTCTAGTCCACGCT
>JBLINE010000094.1:0-4906 GCA_047638895.1 Lysobacterales bacterium | reverse complement strand
GATGATCTAATACTAAACTTTCATGATATCCTTTAACTCGAACTACGTCGATAAAAGATGGTATTGAACCACGTAAATCTAATACTGTGTGAAGTCGAATACCAGCTTGTGTTTGAGAATATTGAGCCCATGAAAGATTGATAAACATAATTCAATGGTTGTTGAATCTAAGGCATAGACAGTATTATCAAGTTCAACACCAAAATCATCATCAGAATATAAATCTCGGGCTTGATGTATTAAGACTTGAGCAAAGTCAGCATAAATACGCCAATCTCTTGTATTATTAGCATCAGCTAAAGTACTACGTGAAACTTTGCCACGGATACCAAGATGATAAAGTTTATTTTTTAAAGAACGAAGACATGCTTCAATATCGCGTAAGTTTTCACGGAAAGTTAGTTGAGCAAATGCCATACATAAGAATTGATCGAAGCACGAAAAGTTTGTTACCTTGTAATCACCTTTGTATTTTTTAACGCGTCTTCGAAAAGTATCAATTGGAATAAAATCCATAACTTGCGAAAAAACTGTTTTGCCTTTGTACATTAGTCACTCCTTCGTTAGAGTGATAATAATACAAAAATGATTTCAAGTCGACAGCACCTATTTTTTGTTATAAGTTATTAAAGAACAATATGTTACATATATTTAACAGTCGGTTAACCGGACACTAGTGGGGGCATGTGGTAAATTAAATTATCTTGCAGCAATAAAGCAATATCAAGATTCAGAAGTATTATTCCGTAAAATCCAACCTGTATTTTATGCCAAAGTGCCAAAATTAGCTAAAACCCCCCTTTTCAGCAATATCTCCACTTTATAGCCCCACGTTTAATAGTATGTTAAACTTCAAGTGTTGATGAATACATCCTATTATTACTATTAATGGAAGATATGCATGTATAAGCGTCACTGGATTTCTAGTTTTTTCACAGGTGTGTTAGTTGGGGTTTTTACGCTTTCTTCTTTAGGTGTAAATCCATCTGCCATAGCACAGATGATGCCACATGCAGTCATTCAACTACCATCAACAGTACTTACCTTAACATCTCCATACCAACCAGTTATGTTAAAAGGGATTAAAATAAACCCTACAGATCCATTCCAGTTTGATTTTATTATTGATCCTGGAGATCAAGATTCAGATGATTCAGAGAAAATTAAGAATGAGTCTCAAAAGCTTATAAAGTACTTTCTGGCTACCCTTGCCATTCCTGATACGGACCTTTGGGTCAACCTTTCCCCTTATGAAAAAGAGCGAATTATCCCAGATGCCTTTGGCCAAACGGAAATGGGGCGTGATCTTTTGATGCAGGATTATTTACTTAAACAACTAACCTCAAGTCTTTTGCATCCAGATAGTGAATATGGAGGGCAGTTTTGGGAACGGATTTCAAGTGTGGCCCAAGATAAATATGGCACAACAGATATGCCAATAGACACTTTTCATAAGATTTGGATCGTACCTGAACAAGCCAAAGTGTTTGAAGGTGATGGTGTCGCTTATGTGATTGAGTCGCATCTTAAAGTTATGCTTGAGAAAGATTATTTAGCAGAAGAGAAACATAATGCGATTAGCCCTAATGTTGAGAAGAATCCTTTGGATGAAGCGAATGAAGAACTAATGCGTGAGATTATTATTCCAGCAATTGAAGCGGAAGTTAATCAAGGTAAACACTTTGCCAAACTACGCCAAATTTATTCTGCGTTTATACTTGCTAACTGGTATAAGACAAAAATGAAGAATGCCCTATTAAGTAAGATCTATGCCGATAGTAAGAAGGTTGATGGTGTCGATCATAAAGATCCAGAGGCGGCTCACAAAGTTTGGGAGCAGTATACAGAGACGTTTAAGAAGGGTGTGTATAATTTTATCCGTGAAGAATATGATCCTGTTGCACAAGAAATAATTCCACGTAAATATTTTTCAGGTGGTGTGAAACTTACCGCAAAACAAAAGATATTAAAAACATTAGGCATAGGTGCCATGACAGCCGTAGGATTATTGAGTGTTAACGTAGTCATCGTCAATTCAGAAGCAACTGAAGCGGAAAGAAATCAGATTGTGATGAATTACAATTTTAACGGACCGTTTGATGAAACTGGGGCATCTAAAATAGTGTCTGTTGAATCTTTTAAAGAAGAGATTGATAGTGCGACTCTTACTAGAGTTCGGCAAACTTTAAAAATTGGTTTAATTAGTGGGATGCTGGCCATATTAGCGCCTGACTTAAAAGCTGTTTCATTTTCCACTGAAACTAATGAAGCTGGGAATGCGCCTGTTTTGGGACTTACAGAAAAAGGAGATTCTGTCACATCTGTAGCGCGAGATTTAATTGATCGCTATTACGCGATGCCTCAAAATGCAAGCGATGAGAAACCAAATTTTTCAGATGAAGAAATCGCAAGTATTGCGCAAGAAATCATTGCAGAAAACGATGTGCACATAGAGGGTGATTTATCAATAGGAGAAACACTCAACTTAGATTCAGCAGCTGATCGTGTTTATATCTTTAATATGTTAAAGACGGCAAAGGTTGTGCATACGCAGAAGGTACAGATAGGAGATCAAACGATTGAAGTCGTTTATATTGATCAAGAAGATTCTCCATTTGGATTCTTTCATGCGATTGCTGTTAAGGACACTGTGTTTATGCATGTGAATTCTTTTGAGGATGCAGGTATTAAAGCGTGGACGTATAACATGAACCCAATAAATCAGGCGCCTGCATGGATGGGTTTGGATACTTTAATACAAGAGGTTCTAGGTGATAAGTCGCCAGCATATATAGCAAAACTTAAAGCAAATAATATATTGTTTCACGAAATGGCTCATATGAGAACAATACCTAGCATTAATCTAGGTAAGCATAAGATCTTTGAAAAACCACTATCACCTGAACAGTTAAGAGCAGCGCATGAAGTGTCGGGGTTATTAGCTGAGATTGCTGGATCAGCACACGCAGTATTAACTTTTGCAGAGTGGGCGGCCATAAGTAATAGTTTTAATTTTGCGGCAGGGCGTCAATATATAATTGCGGCAGGGATCATTAAAGAGGCTATGTTTAAGAAGCTTGGAATACAAGATTATGTTGTGCAAGCAATGTATAAAAAAGAATTGGTAGGATTAGAAAATAAGGATGCTATTTCTATGAATTGGTTAAATGTAAGAATTGACAGAAACGAATCTGGTGAAGGGATTCATGATAAAAGACGTGAAGAAGGAGAGAAGGTTGCTCTTCTTTTACAAGAAAAGAAATATTTAAATAGCGAAAATAAGGTAACAGAAGAATTTAATCCATTGATGTCGGTAGAGGAATTTATTCTTCCAGGATATACAGAAGCAGAGCGCAAAAAGATATTGGATATGTTAAAAAGACATGCCTATAGTTTAACAGGATTAGCCCAAGGTGATGCCGATGAAATTTTGTTATATCTTCCAGAAGAGGTCAATCTTACAGGATTCTTTCCTGGGCTGACGAACGAACAAGTTCAGCGAGTTGCGCTTGAAGTGCATGTGGATTTAATTGGTATTGCTTTACCAGAGATTGTTGTGAAGGTGCCAGCAAGTATCGATAAGCTTATAGAGGAAGGAGTGGCTAAAAAGCTTGAAGATGCAGCTGCTAATGAGGATCAGACGATAACAACGAAGGAAGATAACGCGGTATTGAGTAGTGAGCAGGATGCAGTAGAGGGAGAGGGGTCAGAATTTATTAAGTCAGAGAATAAGGACTTTAAATTTAAACCTTCAGATATTGAAGGTAGTCTTATTCAACCCACTGAAAAAGATGATGCAGCAACGCTTTCTCCTTTTAAAGAAATTTTGGAACGTGTTGATGTTAGGGCTCAGCAAGAAGTTATGGTATCAATTGCTAATCAATTAGAGAGGGGGCGTCTTTTTCATCAAATTCTACATGGATTAGAAAGTGAATTTGATTTAAAGGGCCTGCCTAAAGTTAAAAACAAGGATATAGGAGTTACACAAACATATGTTATAAATTTACCTAATATAATTGAATCTGGAGAATTACGTTCGGGAAATGATTTGGCTAAAAATAAAGTTTATTATGAAGGAACATCAAGAGATTCTGAAAATCTTAAGGATGTATTTATTAGCGATGTTGAGTTTGCCACAGACACAGAAAATATGTATGGTGACGAAGGTGGGGTTGTGGTGGCTCTACCAATGTATAACCTCTCTGAAGTTGATGGTAGTGAAGAAGGGTATTCATCACCTGTAGAGATTCCAAACGCAATTTATTTTGTTCGATCTGATTTGAAAGAAGAATTCGAAATTATAGCGGAAGAAGCGGACATCAATACGACAAGGGTAATATATGTAAGGAATGATATTACTAAAAATGTAGCGGATTATATACTTGACTATCAAAACTCATCGATCGGTAATTTGGTACTAAGTTTGTTGTTTGAGACTGATTATATTTGGGGTGAAACAAATGGTGTAGATGATGAGGTTTTAGAAAATAATAAATATCTCAGTAAGGTTTTTCCCTCTGAAATAGAGTGGCCATTGAGTATAATTTCGATGGATGGCATAAATCTTAATTTAATAAAAAATGAAGATATAATAACGGATGTCGAAGTATTAGGGGTTTTTGATGAATTGGTTGATAAGGGTATTGATCCTAATAACGAAGAGCTTGTACGATTGATTGATGTTTTTAATGGTGATGAAATTTACGAATCAGATCGTCAGGATGCCGTCACTTTTATTAGATCTGTAGTCGATTTTGTTGAACCTTCTAAAATTAAGCTAGAACCGTTTGAGCCAGGTGAAGAGGGCGTTAATGGGCATTTAATAACAGCTACAAAAAATGATGCTGCTGTAATTACAAAAGGTGGGATTGATTTAGATGCTACTAAGATGAATTTAGAAATTGAG
>JBLINE010000093.1:0-4942 GCA_047638895.1 Lysobacterales bacterium | reverse complement strand
AAGACTTACCATCACGTATCATTGAACTCTTATATTGTTTCGATAATGAGGCATTTGATTTAAATGGGCGTAAATATAGATTACCAATATTCCGATCGGTTGAAACGGTGAATCTAAAAGATGAGACGGGGCGTAGTTTGGATATGATTGAAGCAAAAACGGATAATATGAGTTGGTATATTGTAATGAAGAAAGATGTTTTTCTTGAGAATGATATTGGTATTATTGCTGAGGAAGTTAAAAGAAATAAAAAGAAATGTGAGCGGTGTTTAATTATTTCATTGGCTGATATTGATGAGAATGCTCGTCTTAAAGCGCTTCAAGAGCGTTTTTGGATTTGGAATGAAGGTGAGATTAACACATTATTGACTTTATTTGATAAGCCTTACATTTCACGATGAAAATAGGTGTTATTGCAGATACTCATTCTTTGGATATACCCGACAAAGTTCTCAAGGCTTTTAAGAATGTAGATGTTATATGTCATGCTGGTGACTTTTGTTCTGTCGATGAATTAAATATTTTCAAAGATATTAAAGATGTACATGCAGTTTATGGTAATTGTGATGATAGTGATCTTGTAAAAGCATTACCAGAGAAAATTATTATAGCTATCGATGGTCTAAGAGTTGGTATGTTTCACGGAGAAGGCTCAGCTAAGACAGTGCTTGAGTCCGTAAAAAGAAAATTTATTAAAGATAAAGTAGATGTTGTAATATTTGGGCATTCTCATCAGGCATTTAATAAAGTAATAGATGGAACACTCTTTTTTAATCCAGGAAGTCCGAATGATACAATTACGGCTCCTTTTTGTTCGTATGGCCAACTTGAGATTACAAATGGTAATGTTTTTGGTAAAATTATTAAGCTATAGAAGGTAAAAAATGGATAAAATTTGGGCACCATGGCGCGTGCCATACATTACTAAGGTTGTAAAATCTAAAGAATCTAAAGTTTCTGTTTTTTCAAAGGTTTTAAAAGAAAATAAAGATAAGAAGAACCTTATATTTATGCGCCGTGAACGTACATTTGCGATTCTGAATCTATACCCATATAATAATGGGCATAGTTTGATTTTACCAAATAGACAGGTTTCAGAACTTGAAGAACTTACTGCAGAAGAACGTGTGGAAATTTTTGATACGTTACTCGAAGTAAAAGCATTGCTTAAGAAAACAATTAATCCTCAAGGATTTAATGTTGGTGTTAATTTAGGACGGGTAGCAGGGGCTGGCATGCCAGAACACTTGCATATGCATGTGGTACCACGATGGGGTGGAGATATGAATTTTATGCCTGTTGTGGGGCAAACAAAGGTTATTTCACAGTCGTTAAGTGCATTGTATGATTTGTTAATTAAGACACAGAAGAAACCAAGAAATAAGTTAAAAAAATAATTATGTTTACACGTGAAGATTACGAAAAATTAGAAGTAAAGAATTTAGCTCCTTATGCTATGAAAAGTAAAGATTCAACAGGACGGATACATAAAGAATCAATGCATCCAGTACGCACCTGTTATCAGCGGGATCGTGATCGTATTGTGCATAGCCAGGCCTTTCGTAAGCTTGAGTATAAGACACAAGTATTTGTTATTTTCGAAGGAGATTATTATCGTACGCGATTAACTCATACGATTGAAGTCGCACAGATTGCACGTACCATTGGACGTGCGTTAGGATTAAACGAAGATCTTATTGAGACAATTGCATTAGCTCATGATTTAGGTCATCCTCCTTTTGGACATGCAGGTGAAGATGCGCTGAATAAGATTATGGATGATAATTCTGGGGCAACATTTAATCATAACTTTCGTAGTTATGAAATTGTTACAAATTTCGAAAGACGTTATCCAGATTTTAATGGGCTTAACTTATCGGAAGAAGTTGTTGTAGGTATTCTTAAGCATGAGACTGCTTATGATATTAGTAGTGATGTTGAGCGTTATAAAGATGTAGGTCCAACACTTGAAGCTCATGTGGTTGATATGGCTGATTCCTTAGCTTACTTATCACATGATGTCGACGATGGGTTGACTTCAGGCTGTATTACTGAAGATGATTTGACTGATAGTGTTTTATGGCGTAATGCATATAAACAAATTAAAGAAGCTAAAGCAACTGAAGATCCTGATATTATGAAATATCAAATTGTGAAGTTTCTAATTGAGTCACAAATGAAAGATTTACTTGCTGTGTCTTCAAGTAATATTGAAGAACATAACTTTAAAAGTTCGGATCAAGTAAAACTGTATAATTTGAACAAAGAAAATCCGAAACTTATTAGTTATAGTGATGGGATGAAAGTGCAAAGAGATGAGTTGCAGAATTTGTTAAAGGAAAAATTATATTATCATTATCGTGTTGTTCGTATGACGGAAAAAGCTAAACGTGTGATCAATGAAATATATGATGTATATGATAAAAACCCTAACCAGCTGCCGTATTTTATTTGGGAGCGTGGTAAAAAATATACTGGAAAAAGAAAGTGTCAAAAAATTTGCAATTATATTGCAGGTATGACAGATAGGTTTGCTTTAGATGAGCACAAAAAACTCTTCAATCCTTACCAAAAAGTATAAGTTAGTTTTATCGGCGGTACACATGGTGTATCGTTTAGTAAACTCAACGTATAATGTTCAGGAACTTGTTCTGCGCCTAACACGTCTTTTGTGTCAGTTTATTAAGGCAGATTCCTCGTCGATATATCTACTTGATCGTAAAACACACAAGGTTCAGCTTAAGGCTATTTTTGATAATAAGATTAATATTCTTTTAACAAAGAAAAAAGATCTTGGGAAATTAAGTGCTGTTGAGAAAAGAGTTCTGCAAGGAAATGCAGTGGTTGAGAAACATCTTATTGGTATTCCTTTAGTTGCTGATGATAGTGTAGGTGCTATTTTTGTAAAGCGTAAGAGGTCGGATGAAGCGTTTACAGAATATGATAAAGAAATACTTTCAGTTGTTGTTGAACAATCAGTAACAGCTATTCGTAATTTACAATTAAATGAAGAACAACAACAAGTTATTTTGGGAAGCATTGAATTTATCGGGAAACTTTTAGATCGCCAAGGTTATCGTACAGCACACACACCTGATTTTTTTAAGATTGTAAAAACATTATCTGAAACGCTCAATCTTCATGAAGATGAAATTGAAAGTTTACAATATGCTTGTATTTTGCGTGATGTGGGGGTTATTGATGTGCCATTTAACATTCTTGCAAAGACTAGTCAGCTAACAGCTGAAGAGTTTAAAGAGATTCGCCAACAGCCAGCACGCAGTGTTGAACTTATTAAGCCGGTAGCTTTTCTTAAGCCAGTATTGCCAGTTATTCTGTACCATCATGAGCGTTACGATGGCACAGGATACCCTTCTGGGCTTAAAAAGGAGCAAATCCCGATAGGTGCGCGTGTTATGGCGGTTGTGGATGCGTTTGAGGCAATGACGCGGGAGAGACCCTATAGACAGCGATTAAGCGTTAAAGAGGCTTTAAATGAGATTAAGGCATCAAGTGGTTCGCAGTTCGATCCTGTTGTGGTTCAAGCATTTATAGAGCTCACAAAGCAAAAAAAATTCAAAAAGTACTTGAGTGTTACCCATAAATAATCGTATAATAAAAACTATGAGTGACAATTTCTTAAAACAGTCTCAGTTTGAACTTTTCCCACATCAGACAGACGAAAAATCTTTAAATACACCGAAAAAGGGCTTGGAATTAAAAGACTTGACACTTTCGGTGGAAAATATTATCCTCTTATCTATTATTCTAGTTATGGGTCTTATTTTGTTCTTCTCTTTCGGAGTAGAGCGTGGTAAACATTTAGCTCAAAGTTCTGTTGATACTAATGTATATGAAGATATAGCAACAGTAATACAGACACAAGATATTAGTGAAGCTATTGAGCGTGTTGAACTTCCGTCAGCTTTAGTGGTTGATGTTGATCCGCTTATGGAAGTTGAAGCGGATGAAACGCGAGAAATAATTAAAGTGCCTCAAGTTGAAGAGATTGAAATTACGGATGATCTATTCACGATACAGGTTGCATCGTTTAAACTTGAAAAGAATGCACAAAAAGAAGCGGACATATTACGTGATAAGGGATTTGATTCTTTAGTGGTTGATAAGGGAAATTATTCAATCGTATGTGTCGGGAAATTCAGTCACAGAAATGTGGCGAGCGATTTTGCACGTAAGTTACAGAATCGTTATAATGATTACTTAGTAAGGAGACTTTAACATGTCGTTACATCCATCTTTAAAAATTGATTCGGCTGGAGCACAGCAAAGAACGGTTCTAACTCGCATTGAACGTATCAAAGATCTTATGAAAAAAGGACTTTGGCAAGAAGAACAATCTGTAACTGGCTTACCGAAAACAAAAATTATTAAGGTAAAAGCTACAAAGAAAGAAAAAGAAGAAGACGAAGAAGCAACAACGGAAACAACAGAAGCAGCAAAATAGAAACTTCTCACCAAGACGTTTATTCTTGATTGCAATTTATTGGATCAGAAGAAACGGCTTGGTGATTTTTTTTACTCTCTTATGAAACTCTTTAAACTATTTTTAATTATTTATATATCAATATTCTCAGCGGTTATTTCTGAAGCACGTGAGGAGCTGTATCCTTTTGTAGCAACAGTTAAGGATGATAATGTAAATGTGCGTTCTGGACAAAGTGTAAACTTTGAATCTTTAGGACGGTTATCTGCTAATGATGAAATTTTAGTCTTAGGTAAGAAATATAGTTGGTATAGGGTACAGTTACCACCTAACTTTAAATTATTTGTAAGTGAAGAATTTATATTTATTCGGGATGGTAGAAATGGAACGCTGGGTGAGGTTATTGGAAGTCGTGTTAATGTACGTTCTGCAGCAAGTGTTCAATCAACAGTGTTAGCGCAAGTTGTAAAAGGTCAGGAAGTGACGGTTGTTAAACGC
>JBLINE010000092.1:0-4956 GCA_047638895.1 Lysobacterales bacterium | reverse complement strand
TAAAATTACACAATACCCGCGTAATCGATTTTTATTTAATCTAAGTATAGGAAATGAATGTAACTAGCGTATGTCACATATGTGACATTTGTGTGACATCTCAAAAAAAACTGTTTTAATAAATTTCAAGCTTTTGGGAGGGAAAAACTAAACGTAGTACCAACGCCCACTTGGCTAGTAACATAGACATCACCACCATGAGCTTGAATTAAATGCTTCACAATGGATAAACCAAGTCCTGTACCACCAAATTCACGCGAGCGTGCTTTATCAACACGATAGAAGCGTTCGTAAATACGTGAAAGATCTTTATCAGGTATACCAATACCTGTATCCTGAATATGAAAAGTAACCGAACTTTCACTCTCTTCGGCTGATATTTTAATACTGCCATTCTCTTTATTATATTTAATGGCATTTTCACACAAATTAAAAAACACCTGTTCAATAACAACTTCATCACATAAGACTTTAGATAAATTCTTATCACTATCGTTAATCATTTCAATATTATTTTTAGCCGCTTGCTTTTTTAAATGTTTGATAACTTTTTCAATCAACCCCGAAAGGTTTACACAATTTTTATTTAAATCATATTTACCCGACTCAATCTTTGATAAATCGAGTAATTCATCAACAAGCTTAACCAGACGATCACAATCAACTTGAATAATATTAAGAAAATCAGTCGCAACTTCTTTATCTTCAATAGCACCGTCAAGCAATGTCTCTGTATAACCTTTAATACTTGTTACTGGTGTACGTAACTCATGTGAAACATTAGCCACAAAATCACGACGGATTGATTCAAGCCTTTGTATTTCTGTAACATCGTGAAATACAAGTACAGCGCCATCAAATTGATCATTACGTTTAATTGGTGTCGCATGTACTAAAAGAACACGCTCCTCTGGCAATAAAAGACGCAACTCACTCTTAACTACTGCCTCACCTTTTATTAAAATATCATCAATAATATCTTGAATTTCAATCGTACGAATAACTTCCAAAGGTCTTTTATCAATAGCTTCTTCTTTAAGATCAATTAATTCTTTAAGCGTATCATTAATTAATTTAATCTTTCCATCATTATCAACAATCATGACACCATCAAACATATTAAAGAAAACCGCCTCAAGACGCGTTCTACTTTGTGATACTTCATCAATACGCATACGGATTTGATCCGACATATGATCAATAGACTTAGCTAAATCACCAATTTCATCTTGGCTATAAATACCCGTACGATTCGAAAAATTACCATTAGCAATTCCTTTAGCAACATTAGCAATTGCCAATAAAGGTTGTGTCATATATTTTGTTGCAAAAAACCCAATAATGGCAGTAACAAATAATGCAATAATTAGTCCAAATACAAGTGTTTGTAATAACCGTTTAGACAACACTTGTATATCAAATAAAGGAATGGCAAGCCGTAAAACACTCGTTGTATTATCATGACTAAAACTCCTCGCATAATATAACATCTCTTGTTTTACAGTAACACTATAACGTCGACTTTCACCTACGCCTTGACGAAATGCCGTACTTATTTCCGGACGCGTCAGATGGTTTTCAATTCCCTTGACTTGTTCAACACTTAGTTCAGAATCGCCTAAGACAACACCTTGAGCATTGATAATTGTTACACGTAAATCTAATTGTTCACCAATAGTATCAGCTAACGTATCTAACTTAGAAACACTTCCCACAGAAGAAATATTATTCTGGACATAAATAGTCGCAAGGTTAGCTTCTTTAATTAATTTATCTTGTATATTGTGGAATAGAAATTGGGAAAGAGTGAAATTTAAGTAATAACAAATACTAGCAAGTAGTATAACTACAATAGTAAGAAACAGTGTTAAAGTTTTATTTCGAATACTAATACGCAAAATAACTATTTACATTCATAAATAACATAACCAAAACCACGTACGGTTTCGATTAATTTACCAGATTTACCTAATTTTTGACGTAATCGCTTAACATGCGTATCAATCGTGCGGGTTGTCACTTCAGTATTCATATCCCAGACATCACTAAGAAGCAAATCTCTTGATTGAACGCGACCAATACGTTGCATCAAAGTTGCAAGTAACTTAAGTTCCATGCTTGTTAAAAAAATTTCTTTTTTACTAACATATACTTTATGGCTATTTAAATTAATTAAAATATTACCAACTTTAATTTCAGGTTTCAAGGAATCATCTTTTGGAGTGCTACGTGAACCACGGCGAAACATGGCTTTAATACGCAAAATCAATTCACGTGGACTAAAAGGCTTAACCATATAATCATCAGCACCAAGTTCAAAACCAACAATACGATCAACTTCCTCACCTTTAGCTGTTAACATAATAATTGGTATATCTTCTGTATCAGGATTCTGTCGAATATGACGGCAAGCTTCGAGGCCATCCATTTTAGGAAGCATGACATCTAAAACGATTAAATCGATATACTCACGCTCAAGTAATTCAATAGCATCCTCGCCCGTAATAACAGCATGACAAATAAAGTTTGCCTTTTCTAAGTTATATTTAACTAACTTCGAAATATGAGAATCATCTTCAACAATTAAAATTTTCTTATCCATTTATAAACACACCTTACCCACACAAGTTGCTATAGCTGTCTCTACTTTTAAAATACGACTGCCTAAATGAATACCAGAAAAACCTATATCTTGCAACTTCTCAATTTCATACGGTACAAAACCACCTTCAGGTCCAATCGCAATTGTTACAGCAGACGTCTTTGAAACAACCTTACTATCCATTCCAGGATGTGCAACGTAAGCATTTGTTCCCTTAATAATATTCCCTAATTCATCTTCAATAAATGGCTTGAAGCGCTTCTTAAGATGAACACGTGGTAGTACTGTATCCTTAGCTTGCTCTAACCCTAACTCTAAATATTCATTTAAAGCATCTTCCTTTAACACAGGACTATGCCAATAACTTTTCTCAACGCGATTTGTTTGCATTAAATAAATATCTTTAATACCAAGTGTTGTAATATGCACAAGCAAACGTTTTAGAACAATGGGTCGAGGCATAGCTAAAACGAGCTTACAATTAATGGGTTCTGGTGGTTCTTTATTTAAATTAACTTCCAAAGAAACCTCTGTGTCAGAAATGCCTAACACACGCCCCTCGCCCATTTTTCCATTAATAACCCCGACTTCAAGCAAATCACCTTTTGAAGGCTTTAAAATGCTCTTTATATGCTCAAACCGACGGTCTTTTAAGACAATTCGATTTATATCGCTTGTAAAATCTGATTCTTTAAGTAAGATGAGGTTCATGAATACTTCCACTATTGACTATATTATTGTCGGACAAGGCTTTGCAGGCACAATGCTCGCATGGCAGCTGCATGCCAAGAACATACCATTTATTATCATTGATGACAACCATCATGAATCATCCTCTCTAGTGTCAGCTGGGATAATGAATCCGATCACGGGCATGCGCCTCACCCACAACAAAAAATATTTAAAACAATTCACTTACGCAAAACAAATTTATACTGCTGTTGGTAAGCTCATTAATGCTGAGGTGCTTCATCCGATTGATGTTCTACGCTTTTTCACACGCCCTGAAGAAATAAGTGCGTGGCAAAAAAATACAAAAAAGTTAGAAGAAACAAAATGCATAAATAAACCTTTCAATCATAAACATTTATCCCATATCTTTAACAACACAGATGGCGGGCTGCATATTAAGAATGCCGCTTATTTATCAACGAATGTTTTGCTTAAAGAAAGTGCGAAGTTCTTTAAAGAAAATAATTATCTTAAGAATGAGAAATTTAACACCGACGATATTATACTTAAAAAGAATAGTGTTTCATGGAAAAATAGTGAAGCTAAAAAAATTATTTTTTGTGAAGGGTTTAAAAATAATGTTAATCCATGGTTTAAAGAAGTACCTTTTGTTAGTGCTAAAGGTGACCTATTAACGATCAGAATAGAAGATCCAACATTCCCTCAACATCTCATTAATTTTGGTAAATTCATCCTTCCGTTAGGTGATAATTTATACCGGGTAGGCGCTACCTATATCTGGGATAACTTAGATTTAACGTGCGAAAATGCTGGACGAGATACTATTCTGACTGCCTTACGTGAATTTCTAAAAGTTGACTTTGAAGTCGTTGAACATACTTGTGGCATTCGCCCCATAGTTAAAGATCAAAAACCTATTTTAGGCATGCATCCAAAACATAATCAAATTGCCATATTTAATGGCCTCGGATCAAAAGGCGCTTTGTACGCACCATTTTATGCACGAGAACTTATAAACCACCTCCATGACAATAAGTCCATCGAACCAAACATATCCGTCCAACGCTTCAAATCCACACTGCTTTAAATTAAAAAAACCGTAAACAAGCACCAGGGGCTTGTTTACGGTTTTAAATGGCGGAGAGGCAGGGATTCGAACCCTGGGATCCGTTACCAGATCAACTGATTAGCAGTCAGTTCCATTCGGCCACTCTGGCACCTCTCCAGTAAATATAAATCGTTGGCCTAGAACACGTTATGTGTTATTAAATATTTTATGTTTTCATGATATTTTGCTTGGAGACCGCATGGCGAGCGTTTTGGGTAGTTTTTCCTCTACTTTCCACATATCTTCCATTCTCTTACTTAAAACATCAACCGCTCTCATCTTATGACTTAGAGATAAATGTGAATACCGTAATGTCATCTTTCAAGACTTATGACCCAATAATTCACAAACAGTATTCAAATCTATCCCCGACATAACGAAATGAGACGCAAATGTATGTCTCAAATCATGAAAGCGGAACCCAAGAATACCAGATTTTTTCATAACTGTAAAGAACGAAGTTGATATAAACTTTAATCTTGTAGAATGTAACTCTAAGTGCAACAAAATTGAAAAAGGGCTCCATAGATCTTAAAAGTCTGTTAATTTGTGA
>JBLINE010000091.1:0-4981 GCA_047638895.1 Lysobacterales bacterium | reverse complement strand
ATGATGTGCGTGATGTTTTTATTAAGCGTAGTAAAATCACATCTTTGATTCGTAATTATTTAGATAGTGATGGTTTTTTAGAAGTAGAAACACCGATGCTTCAGACGATGGCGGGTGGTGCTCGTGGACGTCCTTTTAAAAGTCAGCATAACGCGTATGACTTAGATGTGTTTTTACGTATTGCTCCTGAGCTTTATTTAAAACGTCTTTTAGTTGGTGGGCTTGAACGTGTGTATGAGATGAATCGTAATTTTCGTAATGAAGGAGTTTCAACACGGCATAATCCTGAGTTTACAATGATGGAAGTTTATCAGGCTTACGGTAATGTCGATGACATGATGAGTTTGACTGAGAATCTTATTAGTTATTTAGCTAAAGAAATTACTGGTTCGTTTAAGGTGAGTTACCAAGGTAAGGAAATTGATTTCACAACACCTTGGGAGCGTCGTTCGTTTGCGCAAGTTGTTAAGGATAAATTTGATATTGATCCTGAAGACGATGCTGCAGCGATGCTTGTTAAGGTTAAAAAGGTGCGTAGTAATGTGAATATTGATACACTAACTAAGACGGCGATTATGAATATTGTTGAAGAAGCATTGGAAGAAGATGACATTCTGAATCCTGTATTCTTTACAGACTACTTCACTTTTCTTTGTCCATTGGCTAAAACGCGTCCAGATAATAAATTTATTTCAGAACGTTTTGAAGTTTTTATCGCAGGTATGGAAATTGGAAACGCTTATTCTGAGCTTAATGATCCTCAAGAACAAAGAGCACGTCTACTTGAAGATTTAGGTGAAGATTTAGAAACAGGAAATCGTACTATTGATGAAGACTTTGTTAATGCGCTTGAATATGGTATGCCACCTGCTGGTGGATTAGGTATTGGTATTGACAGGTTAGTTATGTTACTCACAGATTCAGCATCGATTCGTGATGTTATTTTATTTCCATTAATGAAGCCGATAGTACAAGAACAGGACGAAGAATAAAATGGAATTAATATCTATTGAAAACATAGATCGAGATTTCCTTCGTGCTCATTTTGATCAGGCTTATTTTACAACGGGCTTAGATGATAAAGGTTCTTTGTTTGTACAAGATAAGTTTAAGGTTTATTTAGATATTGGAAAGAAGAAACAAAACATTACATTTAGTGTTTATTTTAATATTGACAACGAATCTTCTAAAGATGTGATTCAACAATTGGTTGAAGTTATTAACTCTGGTCTTATGCAAGTTAAAGCTATTTCTTCAGAGGATATTGTTACTATTGAATATGATTTATGGATTGAGGGTGGTGTTGCGCCTAAGAACGTAGTACTTGCTTTTCGTAGTTTTGTTTCGCAAATCAGTGCGTCTTTAGCTAAAGATGAAAAACGTGTATTACTTTAGGAGCGTCATTTAAGTATGGGATTTGAACGGTGGATTAGTGGTCGATATTCTAGTGCGAAGAAAGAAAAGTTTCTTTCGTTCTTAAATGTTATTGCAATTGTAGGTATTGCGATAGGCGTTGCCTCTTTAATTATTGTTACGTCAGTTATGACAGGATTTGGTAATAACTTACGTGAGAAAATTATTGGAACAACGCCTCATGTAATGATTGAGAAAGAAACACGTATTAAAGATTATGATCAATTAATTACACAGTTGCGTGATATTGATGGTGTTAAGGCGGCATCGCCATATATTCAAGGTAATGTTTTTTTAGAAAGTGAACAGCAAGCTATTGGGCTTATTATTCGCGGTGTTGATCCAGCGCGTGAGGGTAATGTCACAAAAGTAACTTCATTCTTAAATGAAGGGTCCTTGAATGACTTGAAAGATAATGATGTAATTATCGGTAGTGAGTTAGCGCGTTATTTTGGTTATGGTATTGGAGATGAATTAACTTTAATCGCTCCAGGATCTGGTATTGCAGGTGAGGGATGGCGTTATCAACTAAATGTTGTCGGGGTTTTTAAAACTGGCATGGTTGATTATGATATGAATTTAGTGTTAACTAATTTAGCTCAAGCTCAAGCTATATTTCAGATGGATGATAATATGTCTTCTGGCGTTGGTGTTAGGTTAGAAGATCCTGAAGATGCGAAGAGTATTAAGAATGATATTTATGATGTAATTGGTTATGGATTTGTTGTTAAGTCTTGGATTGATATTAATCGCAATTTATTTGAAGCTTTGTTTCTTGAAAAGTGGGGTTTGTTTATCATCCTTACACTTATGGTTTTAGTGGCATCATTTAATATTGTTAGTACTTTAGTTGTAACGGTGACAAGTAAGGTGAATGAGATTGGTGTTTTAAAATCGCTTGGAGCATCAAGTAAATCTATTCGTCGTATTTTTATGCAACAAGGTATTCGTATTGGTTTGGTAGGTACGTTTTGGGGTGTGTTTTTTGGTTTTGGGTTGTGTTACGTTTTAGGAAATTATGTAAAGGTACCAGCTGAAATTTATTCGATTGATCGTGTTCCAGTTGATGTCGTTGCTTTTGACATGGCAGCGATTATTTTTGCGGCACTGGTAATAACATATTGTGCAACAGTTTATCCAGCATCAAAGGCGGCGAAGATGCAGCCTGTCGATGCTTTGAGATATCAATAGGAATAGACAAGTGATTTTAGAAGCAAAAGATATTCACAAATCTTATGAGTATGATAAAGATACATTACATGTATTAAAAGGTGTGGATATTAAAGTTGAAAAAGGCGAGATTGTTGCGATTGTTGGGCCATCAGGTGCGGGTAAATCAACATTGTTGCATATTTTAGGAGGTTTGGATAAGCCGCAAGATGGGCGTGTTGTTTTAGATGATAAAGATATCTATGCTTTAGCGGATAAAAAACTTGCAGATTTTCGTGCACAAAATATTGGGTTTATATTTCAGTTTTATCATTTATTGCCAGAATTTACAGCACTTGAGAATATTATGATGCCAGCTTTGATTTGTAATAACACTAGTAAACCAGCGCCTTTTCGTAAGCGAGCTTTGGAATTGATTGATCTGGTTGGTTTGAAAGATCGAGAGTTATCAAAACCATATCAACTTTCAGGTGGAGAGCAGCAGCGTATTGCAATTGCGCGTGCGATGATGAATGAGCCACAAATTATATTCTGTGATGAGCCAACTGGAAATTTAGATTCAAAGAATGGACAAGAAATTATAGATTTAATGTTTAGATTTAACAAAGAAAATAAACAAACGTTTATCATCGTGACGCATGATGACAGTATTGCTGATCATTCGCATCGTACGGTACATATGAAAGATGGATTATTGTTAAAGTAAGACAATTGTGTCGATAAACACAAGAAAGGGAATGATGAAAATACATTTGAATGGAAAATTAATAAATAAGGAAGATGCCAAGATTTCGGTTTTTGATCATGGGTTTTTATATGGTGATGGTGCGTTTGAAGGTATTCGTTCTTATAACAGTTCTGTTTTTAAACTTAAAGAACATGTAAAGCGATTGTATGAAACGTGTCATTCATTAATGATCGAAGTACCAATCACACAACAACAAATGTGTAAGTCCATTATTGATACGCTTAAAGCTAATAAATTAAAAGACGGTTATATTCGTGCGATTGTTACACGTGGTGAGGGTGACTTAGGTTTAGATCCACGTAAATGTAAAGGTAAGGCGAGTGTTATTATTATTACAGACAACATTACGTTATATCCGAAAGAGTTATATAATAAAGGTATGGAAATTATTACAGTACCAACGTTGCAAAATAATCCAAATGCTTTGAATCCACAGCTTAAGTCTTTGAATTATTTAAATAATATCTTAGCAAAAATTGAAGCGAATAATGCTGGGTATTGTGAAGCCATTATGATGGATGCTAACGGATATATCACAGAGTGTACGGGAGATAATATTTTTATTATCAAAGATGGTGTCTTGCTAACGCCAAATCAAGGACATTTGAAAGGCATTACACGTGAGATAGTTTTAGATATCGCAAAGACGCTTAAAATTCCAACTAAGGAAACTTTTATCACACGGCATGATGTCTATGTAGCTGATGAATGTTTCTTAACGGGAACGGCAGCAGAGGTTATTCCAATTGTTAAAGTTGATGGACGAACAATTGCGACTGGTAAGCCAGGTAAAAGAACAGCAGGGATTATTAAAAAGTTTCAAGTAGTAACAAAGAATAAAGGTGTTAAATATTAATCACATTGTAAACATGAGGCTATACAAAGCACATGGATAAATTCATAAACAATACAGGTGAATGGTTAAAAGGTGAAGGTGCGCATGCTGATATTGTCATGTCTTCACGCATTCGTTTAGCACGTAATTTAGCTGATCATCCTTTTCCAAGTAAAGCAGGAAAGAAAGAGTTAGTTAAATGTTTAGATTTAATTCAGAAAGGCACTGATAAAGCAGAGCTTTTAAAAGAAGCGATGTTTCTTAAGATTAATGAACTTGATAATGTTGAGAAACAATTTCTTATTGAGCGTCATTTAATGAGCCATGATCATGCATCAAACACTGAAGGTAAAGCGTTGGTTGTTTCTAAAGATGAATCACTCTCAATTATGATTAATGAAGAGGATCATCTGCGGATTCAAGTGATGCATTCAGGGTTTGATTTAGAAACAACATGGAAAACAGCAAACGCTGTTGATGATGAGTTATCTGATAGTTTGGACTTTGCGTATGATATTAATTTAGGATATCTTACAGCATGTCCAACTAATACTGGAACTGCAATGCGGGGTAGTGTGATGATGCATTTACCAGCATTGGTTATGACAAAGCAAATTAATAAAGTTATGGCGGCAGTTTCTAAGCTTAACTTTGCCTCACGTGGATTTTACGGTGAAGGAACACAGGCGAGCGGAAACTTTTATCAAATATCAAATCAAGTTTCTTTAGGGCATAGTGAAAGTGATGTGATTTCTAATATTAATGGTTTAATTCGTCAGATCATTGAGCAAGAAGAACAAGCACGACAAGCGCTC
>JBLINE010000090.1:0-5064 GCA_047638895.1 Lysobacterales bacterium | reverse complement strand
CTAACCACCCCGCAGCAAGCTTACGGGAAATTCCTTAGATTAAAAAACTAAATCACGGTGCCATTAATGTCGTCACCTCTCCTTTAGAAATCCCTAAAAGAATTAAAAAGCAAGTCGCAAACAGCCCTGATAATCCTATTATAAAGGTAACACGTGTTATTGGTGGCGCTATGGAAGGTGTTCTTTTCACACTTGGACGTGCGGGCTCAGGTTTGTGGGATATTGTGAGATTCAATCTCAAAATCCCAAAACACAATGAACCATTAATGAAACCTGATTTTGTTTATCAAACAAAAGCGGATAAAGAGGCCGGGACAGGAACGTATAAAATGAAATAATCACTATTATAAATACTGTTATTAAATAATTTTATATCTCGGTTTTTGTCCGAATTTTTCGCACAATTCATTAATTTCTTTTTTAAGCTCAATCATTTGTATTTCGCGACCAACAGTAACCGATTTAAAGTCTTGTAAATTAGCTAAGGTCTCTTTTAATTTATCTTCAAAAATCTTATGCTCTGTCATATCACGCGACACCCCCATAGAATTGATAATTTTTCCGCTTTTATCATATACTGGTGACTTAACCGTATGAAAATATCGTATTTCTCCATCATGACGCGTAACCGGCTCCTCATCTATATTGATAGACACCCCTTTGTCAAAAACATCTTTATCATCTTCTACATATTTTTTTGTATATTCTGAATTATTATGAGGTGAATCAACTATATTTTTTAATTGTTTGAGTGACATTCCATAGTAATCACAAAAAGCCTTATTAGCCCAATAGATTTTCGATCCTGATGATTTAACAAGAATCATATCTGAAATAGCATTCAATGTTTGCGTATAGAATATTTCATTACTGGCGAGCTCCTCCATCGCACCTTTTTTTTCATCATTAGCTTCTTCAAGTGCATGAACCGTATCTCGCAACTTATTTTCAGCGCACTTGATATGAGTTATTTCTGTAAATACACCTAAAATACCGGTCACTTCATTTTCTTTATTCCTAACCGGCACCTTGCTCGTTATTAAAAATGCTTTAGAGCCATCCGCCTGTAATTGTGTTTCCTCAATATCAAGTTTAGGTTCACCAGAATCCATAATTTCGCGATCAATTTTTCTAAAGAAGTCTGACTCTTCTTTTTTCCAAGCCAAATCATAATCCGTTTTACCAACAATTTCTTCAACATCATTAAGTCCAGCGACCTTCGCAAAATTTTTATTACACCCAAGATAAACTGAATTGTGATCTTTCCAAAAGACTTTATGTGGTATAGTCGCAATAATTTGATTAAGGACAATTTTTTGTTCTTCGTAATTCATGTATGTACTATTAACTTCTTCTAAAAAATCATCTAATTTCCCCAAAAACTCAGCAGGAAGCTTAGATCGTATTTGCTTTTCAAATAAAATATGATATTTCTTTTTCATTTCAACCTTTCACAGGTGCACAATAGTTTTAAAATTAACCACTCCTAGAATCTAAATAAGACTTCACTTCATTGAGCAACACATCAGGCTCATCAGGCTTAACTACATAACCGGCCAAATTTAGATTAACCCTACGTGCGCACTTCTGAGCCTCTTCTGATCCCGAGGCTGTTACCATAACAATTGGTATGTGTGAAACATCCTCAACCCCCACAACCGCACGCATAAACTCCATCCCATCCATTTTAGGCATTTGCCAATCAAGAAGTGTAATCTTAATATCCTGATAATTTGCGGATAGAATTTTCATCGCATCTTCCCCATCAACCGCCTCAATCATTTCAATTTGTCAATTATACTCTTTGATTATCTTGCGAATTATTTTACGATCTAATTGTGAATCATCTACAATAAGAATTTTTTTCACAATTCTCTTCCCTACTCAACAGGTAGTGAAACTAAAAAAGTTGCACCTTCACCTGCTTGTGAATAACATTTAATTTCTCCGCCATGTTCCGTTATAATTTCATAACTTATACTTAAGCCTAACCCTGTCCCCGTACCAACAGGTTTTGTTGTAAAAAATGGATTAAATATATTCGATAATATTTCTTCCTCAATACCTTCACCGGTGTCAGCGACACTAATATATACATATTTAGCATCACACCATGTTTTGATCGAAATAGTGCCGTTCTTTTCGATGGCCTGTGCTGCATTTATCAATAAATTAATAAAAACCTGTCCAATTTTCTGTGCATAGCCTTTAATTTCTGGCGTATCCTTAAAATCCGTTGTAATATTAACCTTGTATTTTAATTCATTATGCACAATGCGCAGTACATTCTCAAGTACATCATCCACTTTAAAAGTATTTTTTTCTTCAGACTCTTGCCGACTAAACGCACGTAAATCATTGACAATATTTTTAACGCGATCTATCCCCAAATTTGATTCATCTAGAAGACTATAAATATCCGTCTCAATAAATTCAATATTATTTTCTTTTAACGCATCATTCCATTGTTGATTAATTATCTCCGCCTTGTCCCAATCTTTATGTTCAACAGCCTCACATAGCTGTCTACTTAAATCCAACATTATTCTATAAGATTTAATATATGGTCCTAAGGTTTGCAAATTACTTCCTATAAATCCAATAGGATTATTAATTTCATGGGCAATACCAGCCGCCAAGTGACCAATCGATGCTAATTTTTCTGATTGAACTAATTTAACATGTGTTTTCTTAATCTGAATCTCTGCCTCCTTAAGATCTTTGAGTATGTTAAGCATCGCTCTCTCATTCATTCTTAATTCAAGATTGATAGTCTCAAGTTTTTTCTGCTCTTCAATCATTTTTGTTATGTCTCGTAAAACAGAAGTTCCGCCAATAATATCACCTTGCTTATCTTTCAATGGACTTGCATTAATCGTTATATAGACACCCTCTTTATGGTTTTCATTTTTAATATAAATCAATTCATCAACAATATACCGCCCATTAAGTGCTTGAACCATAGGCAAATCTTCCGCTTTATAAAATTCTTTTGTGTCAGAGTGATATAAACCAAAATTTTTAGGCCAATCCTCAGGTACACCCCCCGCATCTTTATCTAAACCTAACCTTTCTTTCGCATATTCATTATAAACAATGAAGTTACCTTCCTTATCGCATACTATAACGCCTTCATTAACACTTTTAAGAACCGCCTGAAACAATGTATTTTGAGCATCGAGTGATTTTGTTTTTGCACTGAGTTCCCCTTCAATTACTTTTCTACGCTGTATCTCTTCGAGCAATTGCATGCGATCAGCTTTTACAATAGCTAAGTTATCTAACATTTGATTAAAACTTAGGGCTAAATCATCAAATTCATCACTGCTAATAGAACTAATACGCACTTCGTACTTACCCTCTTTTACTTTTTGCATGCCTTCGATTAAGATTCGTATAGGCTTTATTACATTGGACTGCACAAAACATAAAGTTAAAAATAGAATGGAAAAGAAAAGTAGTACGCCAAGATATATAAGGTTCTCTGAAACTTTTTTAAAATTTAGATAACCTTCGTGTATACGTTGTGTATTAAAATCACCTAATACCCTGTGAACTGTAATAATTTCTTCTTGAATTTCATTATAAGACAGAGAGGCATCTACAAGTAATTGACCCAATTTTCTTTCTACGACATTCGCCTCATACGCTTTCCCCATATATTGCAAACGTAACCACTGCTTGTAAGTACGAAAATACTGCCATGCACTGTGAAGATATTGATTAGATCTATTTTGAAGAATTTGCTTTCTATCTTTTACTACATCTGGCAATTCTGGAATATCAAATTCTTTTATCTTCATTTCCTGCCAAATAGAAAAAGTAAATCTATCAAAATGTTTTTTGGAATCAGCAGATTCTCTATTCCCTAAGAGTCGAACAATGTTCATATTGTATTTTACCATCAGGTATAAAAATTCTGATTCTGATCTTTGAATTTTAACAAAATCTTTAGGATCATGAAATTTTTCATGAAAGTATTCCTGATATTTATACGCATCCGCCAATGATCTCTGCATCAAAAGTAGTGTTTCACTTGTCAGTAACACTTCACGCTCTAATTGTTTTGACACAATTGAGGCATTCCTTAATTTACTCAAAAAAAACAAAGATGCAATACCCATTACGATAGATAAAATAATGATATGAATGATAAGTTTAAATTTTATGCTTTTCTTAATATTCTTCATAAATTATTTTCAATTCTTATTGCCATTAAACTATAAACACATTTTAAAATCCCAATCACTTCTTGAGTATTATCTGCATAAACCGGAAAACTGACAGCTATTGATTTCGCATTTAGACTTTCATCATATTCGATTTGACTAATATAAACACCCCCTTCACCATAATGATAAGCTTCTTGCCACCAATGTTCATCAGCTTGGTTATAATCACTTGTAACATTGTTCATAGCAATAATTAAACCACGTGCATCCGTCACAAAAACTTCCATCAATGTTAAATCTTTTTCTTGAAATTGATATAAATACTCCGCTAAAGGATTAATAAGATATTTTTTTTTTATATCGTCTATTTCTAAACTACTACTCCAAATTTTATCTAAATCATTAATGCTACTTTGATTCAGATTTATATTTTTCTGCCCAAGAGTAGTAATTAAATTACTCACTTTATGATTTTCTGTAAAGTATGTACGCACCTTTTCTATTTTATTTTTTAAGATTACCTGAACCTCTTTTCCAAAATATTCTGTGAAAATAATCTGTGCAGGATCCTTTATGGTAGGCACTCCCTCATGAGACGAATTAGCATGGCAAGGAAAACTTAAAAAAACAAAAATTGGTAGGACAAGATATAAATTTTTAATCGTTACATGTGAAAATTTAATATTCATAAAGAACCATTGTACCTTTTTTATTAATACGTTCTAGAAGGTCAATTGCCTTTTCTACAATATCGCCTGGACCATAATATTTTACATATGCATCAACACCTTCTTTACGCGCAATGACATCAGCTACTTCTCCCTTATCCCCAACAAGATCAGAATAAACAATACATTTCACTTCTTTTGTTTTAACCATATGCTTAATCTTC
>JBLINE010000089.1:0-5112 GCA_047638895.1 Lysobacterales bacterium | reverse complement strand
GCAAATTACACTCACAACAAGCGCCTATAACTTTGAAGAATTTGACACTATAGAACTAAAAGATTTAAATACAAATAAAACCTCAACAACCACACGCGAAACATTATTTAAAACTTACCCTCTCTACAAAGACCCTCCTAAAGGAAAAATACACACCTTAAAGTTTGATTTAAAGGGAAACATATCCGAAGAAACAACTACTGAAGAGACGCTATAATCATCATCCTCACTTAAGCTCACGTTATCTTATGCCATTGTGCTCGCTTGATAGGTTATCTATTACACACTGAACTGTTTCGTCTGGTGTTACTTTACTTAAGTACATCCTTGATTATGCCAGTTGTTTCGCGCGGTTTTTTTTAAAGTAACGCCTTAAAGCTTGGCGTTACATTTTTGTTGGCAAAACACCTTTTGGCAACAACTTTGATGGTTTGTTGCCTAGCTCTCTCAGACACTCTGAACAGACGCTGTGCTCAATAACATAAGACTCTTGTTCGCCGAAATACTTGCAATATTATTTAATGAAGATATGTGGTACGTAAAGATTCCTGGGTGGTATTACCAAGCGAGGTAAGCGCTAAGCCATCAACGTTAGCGCGATAAGGTCTTGTTGTACAATAGGTAGGGCGACGCTTCAACGACGCACCTCTTAACCCAACAAAACCGCTCAAACCAATCACACATCATCAGCGTGGTAGAAATTTTGTACGAGCGACTGATGCTATCTTGAAATTCATCGCATTTTCCAAGTATTTCTATCTCAAATTATTTCTTATCAAGTATTTCCACTTTACGAAGGCCGATCTTTAAACGATCGTCGGCAAATAAGGCTACTGCTTTAGGGAATATTTCATGTTCTATTTTGTGGATATGTTCTTCAAGAGATTCAAGCGTCTCTTTCTCAGAAACTTTAAAAGATTTCTGCATAATAATCGGACCAGCGTCCATCTTATCATTAACCATATGAATCGTTACACCAGCCACCTTAACAGCATAAGTAAACTGATCTTTAATACCATTAGCCCCTTTAAAAGCAGGTAGTAATGACGGATGAACATTAATTATTTTCTTATCATACTGCTTAACAAACCATGGGGTTAGAATTTTCATATATCCAGCAAGGACAATAAAATCAATTTTTTCTTCTTTTAAATACATAACAATTTCGCGATCATAACTCTGTGGTGTCGCGTAATTACGTTTTTCAAGTACTAGTGTTTTAATATTCGCCTCTTGAGCACGTTTAAGTGCCCCTGCTTTACGCCGATTAGAAAACACTAACGTGAGCTCTGCGTTAATATCGCCTGCTTTGATAGCATCAATAATAGCCTGTAAGTTTGATCCGCTTCCTGATGCAAATACAGCAAATTTCTGCATAAATAATTCCTTTCTAATAAATCCCCTATACATCCTTCTTATATCTATCCAAGTATGTCACACAAAAATAACCCGTGCAACTACCTGTGTTTATTAGCTCGTTTAGGCATATTCAGACGAGAATAGATATCAATCAGCCTTAAATTCGCATATTCTGTGTGCTCATCGTGAATATCAGCCACCCCTAAAGATAACTCATAATACTGTGCTGCTTTCTTAAAGTCTTGTTGTGCTTCATATAATGTGGCTACATTAAACAATGCCATACGAAAATCAGGTTTAAGTGTAATCGCTTTTAAATAAGAAGTTAAAGCATCCTCTAAAAATCCTGCCTTACTTTCAGTTATCGCTAAATTATAATAAAGACCTTCCTGATTTGGCTCGGTGGTCAACACAATTTTATAATGTTCAATTAAAGTTAAGTATGCTTGATGTAAGTTTTCTTTATACTTTACTTCTAAACCCACATCTACAGCTGCACGTTCATAGGCACGCACACATGAAAATGTACGTCTTTGATCACACAAACTTTGCGCAAGCCCCATGCGTAAGTTAGTATCACCTGAATCAAGAGCTAGTCCAGCGCGAAAATGCTTTTCAGCATTCTTAAAATGCTTCACCTTCACCCATTCATAACCTAATGCATAGCGCATACGCGCATTATTAGGATTAGTATCAATAGATTGTTTATACATCGTTAATGCTGAGTTTGAAATAAATGCTTGCTTAGAAGTCATCACCATCCACATAGATAAAACAGCAGTCGTTACAACCATAAAAATCGATGGGGCTATAATCTTCATCTTTTCATTATGAAAGGCAATGCGATCAACCCACAACACTAGTAAAGCAAAAAGTCCAATTGACGGCACGTAAAGAAAATGGTCCGCCGCTGATATTGCTCCAGCATGCACACCAATATTTGTAACAAGTTGTGATACAGGAAATATTTCAATAGCACACCACAAAATAAAGAACCAAACAACAGCACTCACCCTTTGTCTTATGCGCCATAGAAAACCAGCCACACTGACTAATACAACTGGTGCTACCCATATCGATACATTTAAAAACCCTTCATACAATAAACGTGAACGATCGAAATACAAATCAACTGGAAGAATAAATAAACGTAAATGAGTTAATACTGACCTTAAGAAAGTTAAAAAACCAAGCGCTGCCGCGCCGAATCCTTGCCACGGAAATGTTTCGGTAATATCAAAATAAGTCCGTACCGCAATATAAATTCCGATCACAATGAAATATGGAACTAAAACCAATAACTCTTTTAGTTTTACTCTTTTAATTATAAGTAAATAACTACCTGCCAAGACAGGCATCATCGCTGCTGATTCTTTAGACAACATGGCAAGTATAAAACATAGAAGTGAACTGATTATATGAATATAAGATTTGTTATATTTGAATGCAAGTAACAAAAAATACAAAGCACTAAGTGTAAAGAAAGTGCACAAAAGAATCGATCGACCTGGAATATTACACACTGGCTCCCAATTAATCGGATGTACTAAAAACAAAAATCCCGTCCAGAAGCCGTACTTCCGATTTTCAAGTAAAATACTTATCACTAAAAAAACCATGAAAGCACAACAAATATGAAGCATCAAATTTATTATATTAAAATATAACGACTGCATACCAAAGAAATGATGGTCGAGCATAAAACTTAATGAAACAAGTGGCCGATAAAAATGCCCACTCCCAAAAAACGATTGTTTAAATAATTGCGGTGCGTTAGCCACATCCTTAATCAAATCATTCTGAACAATCGAAATGTTATCATCCAACATCTTAAAAGGTGCATCTAAGACGGGCGCATAAAGAATAGCGCCAAACAAGATAAAGACTACTAATATTGAAAATGTTTGATTGTATAAATTATTTAGATACTTAGTCATAATTAACCTCTTATATTATTAGGTAGAAACTTCTGCAATAGTTTCTTATAATTTTGCACTTCATTAACCTTTTTTCGCTTCTCTGCACCTTGCAAAACAATGTTAACCTTCTTCAAAAACTCTGTATATGTTAAATCGTACTGAGTAGGTGTTAGCACTTCAGATTCAAGGATTTTAACTAATGCACGCACACGGAAACGATCAAGCCCCCAAACACGTGCTGATAACTGATCTTCACGTCCGCCTTCTTTAAAAGTTAGGAATTGCTTAATTAAATATATCGGATGCTCTGCTGTAATACGTAACCATAAATCATAGTCTTCACACGCCTCAAAACTTTCATCGAATACACCTATCTCTTTTAAAATAGAATTATGAATCACCGCTGTTGAAGCACTAATACTACAAATTCTAACTGCCTCTGCATAAACATCACCAGTCGGGTTTAAATGTTTAGATTTTTGTTTAAGCTCGACACCATGACGATACCAAATTTCTTGTGTGTGAAAAAACTTACATGCAGATTTATTGTGTATGGCCTCACAGGTGATCTGTAACTTATTTTGATCCCACCAATCATCCGAATCTAAAAAAGCAACCCACTCTCCACGAGCTACTTCAATACCTCGATTACGTGCTGATGAAACACCTTTATTATCTTGCTTAAAAACAGTAATACGCTTGTCAGAATATTTATTTAATAAACATTCTGTCTCATCTGTTGATCCATCATCCACAACAATAAGTTCAAAATCTATAAATGTTTGTGCTAATACAGAATCGATGGCCTTAGTAACAAAGGCACTACGATTAAAGGTAGGAATAATAACACTGAAAAATATTTCATTTACCAATTACATCTCACTCATTAAAAATTGAACGTCGATCCTAGCATTAAAGACTGTGAAAAAAGACCCACTTCATTTAAGTTGGCATCAACTGTTCCGCCACCAACAGCATAAAGCCGATCACGCCCGTTTTGAATTTCCCAGTCTTTCACATTCCATTTTACGTTTAACATCCATGCTGGTGTTAACTGATATCCAAGCCCTACATCAAATGACAATCCTTGCCCCTCACCTTCATGATCAAAACTTTTTGGGTATTCAAGACTTGGCTGTAGGTTTAGACCCCCTACACCATAATAATCAAATTCATGATACTTAAGACTTACGAAACTTGATAGTTTATCGTCCGACCCTGAAAGCTCAACGCCAATCCAAGGACCAGTCCACTCCATGTCATAATAACTATCTAGCCCTCCAAAAGAACCTAAAGCACCTCCTGAACTATCAACCGTTTGTACACCATCATACATTGTTAAATCTTGCTCATGATAAGAGTAACCTGCTAACATTTTTAAATCTAACGAAATAAATTTTAGCGCTTTAAGAAAATCTTTATGCTTTGATAAATCAAATAATAAACCCATCCCCACAGAACCATCTAACGTATTCCCTTCGGCAGAAGAATTATTAGTGCGCACAGATTCATTGGAACGATTATCACTATCATATTCTGAAACTTGATTATCCCCAAGAACAGTACTTCCATACGACACGCTTCCATCAACCACATAACGATTCTTAAAGACAATATCACCGTCTACAGTTGTTTGCCATATACCTTGATTAGGCCATTGATACTCAGCTAATATATTAGCTAATGCGCCATCCGCATTTCCCCCAATATTCCACCCAATATCATCTTGCCGGTACCCTGTTGCCACACCAAATTCACCACGGGCAAATCGTTCTTTTCTTTTCTTTAACCTCTGAACAAACAATACAGTCTCTTCATCATAATCTGATTCTGT
>JBLINE010000088.1:0-5121 GCA_047638895.1 Lysobacterales bacterium | reverse complement strand
ATTTGGCTAAAAAATTATGATATCTCCCTTATTTGCAACAGTTATAGAATATATAGCCGCCTTTTAAAACCTCTAACCAAGGTAATTTTGATTATTTGAATCATATGTTATACTTTACTTAGATTTGAGATGTTGCTCTTTTAGAATATTTATCTTAGTAAACTACTTGAAAGAGTAGGGCACAAAGCCGTGAGCCTAAGCTTAGAAACTATAAGTATGGTTGTCTGGTTACCTTTGACTGTCGCAAAGAATAATGACAGGATATCCATGTGCGCCCTCTTTTTTAAGGAGGGTCTTTTTTTTAGATTATACCTTAATTTAAGGAGTATTTATGAAACGCATTGTGATGTCATTTATTTTTATTCTGGCGCTGATTAGCATAACCACATCGGTTGTTTATGCAGAAACACTTTCTCAAACATATACTATCGGTGCTACCATCCCTGCTATCCCAGGTGTAAATGTACCTTTAGATGATGCCGTAGGATCATTAAGCAAAGCAACAAGTATTTCTCAGAATAACACAGATATTATTCGCGAAAATGTAATTCGCAACAATGAAGAATTTATGCTTTTAACAATGATTGATAAATAATAAATTAAAAGAGTATAAGGCAGTGGGCAATTGGCAATGGGATTTTAATGATTCGTTGGATAATTATAAAAGGGGACACTTACGGTGTCCCCTTTTATATTAATAAATAATTTTCATGCCACACATATCCGATTGCCGATTGCCAATTGCCTATTATCTTACCATCTACTAATTGCCTTCACTTAATGGAATTAGATAATTTAAAGTAGCGCCTTCCTTTAAAATAATCTTAGCCTTTACTTTAATTTTTGGTAAATATTGAAGTGGTAGAGAATTGACATCAATGCTTATGTCATGTTCTCCTGGCATAATATTTGAAAAGGAATAACCCCCTTGATGATCAGTTGTCCGCGTCATCTCACCATCAAGAATAATTTTAGCGCCACCAACTAAATCTTCGTTCGAATCATATAAACGATTATTATTAGTATCAACAAACACTAGCCCTCGTAATGCGGTTTGTGAAGTTACGCCAAAACTAGCATACTGTGTTTTAAATTGATCAATATCAATTTGATGTATATCCGCCGTTGAGATAAAATAACCAGCTGGTAAGCTCGCCGCATCTAAATCAACAATTATTTTCTTAGCCGCTACTTTAGTAAAGTACCAACCAAATTTATTAGTCTTAACCGTTTTCTTACCAACCCTGACATTAATGCCCCCAACACCTGGCTCATGCGTTTCGTATAACCCATTACCATTTAAATCATTCCACACAATACCACGCACACGTCCATAAGGATTCCATCCAAACATTAAGTCCCATGACGACTTAACCCCCATGCGAACATCCATTTCCGTATATGTCGCCTCATCTTGCGCTTCTTGCCAAACATTACGAAGAGTTCCATCAACATAAATTTCGATATCTTCTTTAGGATTAAAAGTAATTCCAACACTTGTACGCACATCATCAGTCCCTGATAAGAAACTAAAATTATCATCAGTATCTTGCTCATTACGATAATTAAATCTTACATTACCACCAAACTTCTCTGTAAACTGACGCGAATAACCCACCCCAGCATTAAATGCACTAGGCGTTGAATGCTCTTCATCTAGTACATCACGAACAAACGATTGTTCGTATCTCATATTATAATTAAAATATTTTAAAAAAGGCATCCTCATACCAACAAGTAAAGACTGTCGGTCAAATTCAGAAGTTTCGGAATTTCTATAGCGATTACGCTGGAAAGAATACCCAAGTGTTCCAGTAATCATTTGGTTTTCCCATACTTCAAATTCCTTAGTTAACAGATGATTAATTCGAAAGTTTCGTACTGGAGAAATTATCTGTGGTGTATACACAAAATAAAATGAAGAACGTAGTTTGGTTGATTGATTAATATTATATTGAACACTAGCATTGTAATCAACATTAATGGCAGTCTCTCGTTCCGGATTCGACTGAACACGGTCACGATACAAATCGATATCTGTATCAAAAACACCATCATCAAATTTCTTATTATACCGTACAATAGCTCCAATCTCACCAGCATCACCTGGCGCTGCTGTAATAGTTTTAAAATCTTTATTCACATTACGTAAACTCACATTCCAGTTATAATCATCACCAGCATAGTTTGTATTTACATGAGACGCCCATTCATCTTCATCAAAAGCTAGTTCAGAATGAATTTCCAAATCTAAATATTTCTGATTTGTATCAACCGAATAAACGCGCTTCTTTAACCCCTCTGTTCTTTCATCACCATATCCATGGGCAAAATTAAATGAATAGTTATTAAACCTTTGATCTGGAAATAGTTTAATCTTAACCCCTTCAAGATAAGAGGCATCAAAATCAAGAGCGGATATCGATGCCGAATATTCACCGTCATAATCTTGCCCTCTAAGATAAATCAGTTGAACATTACGCTCAAAGCCAAGTCCCTTAAATAAAAATCCTCGAAAATAAGCCCCTGGTAATGACAAACTTGAAAAACGCGCAGAAGTATCCCATCCACGAATAGTCACATCTTCGAGTGGTCCTATAGTCGCATTAGTCAATCCAATTGATTGCCCAACTAATTCTGTTGACTCTGAAAATTTATAAAAAGACGCTGATCCATCAATATCCCCAATAGGTGATTCACCATATATTCCAATAAAGTTACGAAACAGTAAAGATTGTTGTTCCAAACTCCCCACACTACGTCCTTGATAAAAAGAACTCCAATCAGTAGACTGCCCTATATGAAAATTTTTAACATATTCTTCCCGTTCAACATTAAAATCTTTTTTACCTCCCTTTCGCTCCTTAACAATAATAATACCAAGAATATTAAAGGTCCATCTGCCACGATCATCCCAGACATGAATTATCGCTGGACCTCGTCTTAAACTTTCAATACGAATCTGACTGCCATTAACACGCTCAACATCTAAATAATCGTCTTTTGTAACTAAAAATCTTTTTATATTACTCCCAACCAGGACAATCGAACGACGCACTTCAACCTCAAGTTCTGTATTCGGTTGCTTACTCCATAAATCATCATCCATCTTGATAAGGGGTTCATACCCATCAATACTTTTTCGTTTTGGCAGATCATACGTTATAGTTGATTTTGCTTCATCAGCAGCATCCTTAAAATAAGTAATAGCCTTACTCTCAACTGTATAAACATCACTTAATATTTTCGCATCTTTACCGACAGGCACATTAACAAGCATCGGATCAGCAACGTATTTATTCACGCTCCTTGCGCCTTCACTTTTGCGCCCATTTAATGTAACCTTCTTTTGTGACCCTTGAATATTTGAAGAAATCTTTTTAACCTTTGCTGCGACACGTTGCAATGGCTTTTTTACGATTCCTATAGTTTTCGGAAGAACTCTTGATTCACGCTGAGGCTGATCTTCTAAAAGAACATCAATATCACTTATTTGGCCTCGAGTATACTGATCGATTTGATCTAAGTAATACGATGCTTTATCATTATATGGAAGAATATAATTAACAACTGTAAAATAGAATCGAGCACCTTCAATACTTTCATTAAGCAACGCAGAAATACCAGACTGTAGATACCCCTTAGTCAGCCCTTTATAACTATCGAAAGAAGCAACACGCTCTAAAGCGTCTAGCGGCTCTTTAGACTCAGGATATGATAAATGAGCTGATTCTAAATAAAATATTAAATTATTTGTTTGGTTTTCTAAGGCTTCTTCAAAAGCCTGCATATAGAAGTTATATGATGGTGTTTGTGCAGATACAGTTTGAGCGCAAAATATAAGCACCCCAGTCAAAATTGTAAATAGCAATTTCTTCATAACCGTGTTTCAAATCTAGTTTTTGTAAGGCTATAGTCTTTAATATCATTAGTAATATTGATAATATATAGTGTTATTTTAGTTGCGAACATCCTTGATAACAAGCTGTTCATCATATTTTTTCTCAATATCAATTTCTTTGACTACACTATAGCCGTGTCCCAATTCAAACGTTAATATAATTGAATAATCGCCTGCTTTAAGAGTTGAATCTAAATCCCATTTCAATTTACCCACTTTTTGTGCAGGTAAAAACATTTTCTTAATTTCACCACGATCAACAACAAGCCCCTCTTGATCCATTACATAATATGTGCCTTGGGGAAACAAAATGGTTCGCCCTTGATTCTCAAAATCAGCAGTTATTGTGTTTTGATCTACCTTAAAATTTGAAATATCAGCCGTACTACGATTATCTGTGGTACTTACAAAAAATAAAGCACCAATACGCATAACAATCTTTACACCTGTTTCAGTAATACGATCTGGATCAACTTCTTCAAAAAATAACACACCATAATAGCTACCTTCAGCATCAGTAGGCATTTTTATCGCATAAGAAATATCAGCTTTTGCACTCGGCTCTACTCTCACAGTGGTAGGTGTTACAGTAACAAAATCAGCCATTGAGAATTCGGAAGTACCCGGTGGTTTAAATTTTTTATCACCCTTGAAAGGATCAACATAATCAAAATCTTGCCAATAAATCTTTACATCTTTAGTTTTAGAAGAAAGATTACGTAAAACAAGATTATTAACTATAGAGCGAGCAGGAGCTACAACTGCATCAAGACGACTTTCATCTATGACCAATTGAGCCCAACCAGAAGAGGTTGAAAAAAGTATGTATAAGAATAATAGTGAAGATAATTTATTTTTCATTGATATAATCCATAAATAGAAAATGGAGGCTCCGCAAAGCCTCCATTTTTAAATATATTTTATTCTGGTGTTCCTGTAACAGTAAGGGTTCCAGTATAAGATCCAGCAGCATCACCAGGATTAAATGGAACAACGCCAACCGAAACATCTTCATTACCTGACGCAGTTGATACGTTTAGACGTAAAAAACCACCCGCAAGCTCAATAGGTAGAATTGTTAAACCACTAGCAACCGTATCAAGACTCATAACACCGAGTCCAGTCTCTGTTGTACCATCATCTGTCATCAGAGCATATCCCAATGTTGCACGTTCACCTAAGTTTGCAACAGCACCTAGTGGCGCACCTGTGTCAACATA
>JBLINE010000087.1:0-5128 GCA_047638895.1 Lysobacterales bacterium | reverse complement strand
TTGAACAAGCAGGTGTTGAAAACTTTAAAGTTATTAAAGAAGTAACAGGCGAGGAATTAACAGCGCTAACATATAAACATCCTTTTGATATGTTAAAAGAATGTAAGGTTGTGACGGCAGATTATGTAACAAAAGAAGATGGTTCAGGACTTGTGCATACAGCACCAGGGCATGGGGCTGATGATTTTTGCACAGGACAAAAGTATAGTTTACCGACGCTGATGCCAGTTAATGACCGTGGTGTTTATAATGAAGGACCATTTGAGGGGCATCATGTATCAAAAGTAACAGATGATATACTGGCGGCTTTAACTGATAAAGGTGTATTACTTCACGCGAATAAATTTAATCACTCTTACCCACATTGTTGGAGATGTAAAAAGCCAATTATTTTCCGTGCGACTGATCAATGGTTTATGCGTATTGATCATAATAATTTACGCGCCAAGTGTGCTGAAGCTATTAAAAATGATGTTAAGTTTGTGCCTGAGAGTGGGCAAGAACGTATTTTAGGAATGGTTGCTGGTCGACCAGAATGGTGTTTATCACGTCAACGTTATTGGGGTGTGCCAATTCCTGCGTTAAAATCTAAAAAAGATGAGCAAGTGCGTTTGTATCCAGAAGTTATTGCAAAGTTTGCAGATATTGTTAGTGAAGAAGGAACGGATGCGTGGTTTACACGTGAGGCCGAAGATTTTATTCCAGAAGGATTTGTTTGTCCAGAATCTGGATCAACAGAATTTGAAAAGACATTTGATATTTTAGATGTATGGTTTGATTCAGGCGTTTCACATCAAGCGGTTGTTAAATCAAAGATGGGCCGCCCAGTGCCAACGGAACTTTATTTAGAAGGTTCCGATCAGCATCGCGGATGGTTTCAATCAGCTTTAATTACTGCTATGGGTGTAGAAGGTTTTGCACCATTTAAAGAAGTATTAACGCATGGTTTTGTGGTTGATTCCAGCGGACGTAAGATGTCTAAATCAGCGGGTAATGTAACATCACCACACGATATTATCAAAAACAGTGGAGCTGATATTCTTAGGCTTTGGGTTGCATCAAGTTCATACAATGAAGATATTCGTATATCGAAAGAAGTTATGGATCGCTCGGTAGATGGATACCGAAAAGTACGTAATACATTCCGCTATTTATTAGGTAATTTATGCGGTTTTGATCCTAATTCTGAGGTAGTTGAATATTCTGAAATGCTTGATATTGATAAGTGGGCACTGAATAAATTAGCCCAATTGGCCCAAAATGTTGATGATAATTTTAATAGATATGAGTTTGCTAAAGTATATAAGCTAATATATACTTTCTGTAACGAAGATTTGTCTAATGACTATCTAGATATCCTTAAAGATAGATTGTACATTTCAGGTCCAGATTCACTTGAGCGCAAAAGTGCTCAAACCGCTCTTTTTCATATTTTGAACTTTTTAGTACGATTACTTGCTCCAATTTTAGTATTTACGACTGAAGAGATATTTGACATGATGCCAAAGACTGATGAAATGGCAAAAACCGAAAGTGTGCATTTATTATCATTACTTGATGTACCAAAGCAATGGACGAACACTGCGATTGAAGAGAAGTTTGCTAAGCTATTTGAAATACGTCCATATGTATTAAAGGCATTAGAAGATAAGCGTGCCGAGGGTATGATTGGAAGTCCTTTAGAAGCACAATTGATATTTAAAGCAGGGAAAAAAGATGCCGCATATTTAGAGCAGTTTGGTGCGCATTTAGCAGATTATTTTATTGTCTCACAAGCAACGGTGCAACAAGATGCATCAGTGAGCAAAGGATTATGTGATGGTTTATCAGAAATAAATGTTGAAGTAGCAAAAGCTGCTGGACAAAAATGTGAACGTTCATGGAAATATACAACAGACGTAGGTGCGGATCCTGAGTTTCCAACCTTGTCTTTACGATGCGCCAAAATAGTAAAGGAGTTACTCAATGCCAGTGAAGAAGAAATTAGATCAGAAGAAGTTAGATAAATATAAAAAATTGCTTATCGATTTAAAGCGTACTCTTGTACACGATATTCGTAATATGGCAGGGGCATCAGGTAGTGATTCATCTGATGTTTCTGGACATGTGCAACATATGGCAGATGTAGCCACCGATCTTTATGATAAAGAATTTACTATGGGACTGGCCTCTCATGACCGTGAAACATTACAACGTATTGATGATGCTTTAATACGCATTGAAAAAGGTACGTATGGATTTTGCTTAGGTACAGAAAAACCTATTTCTGCGGCACGTTTAACAGCATTGCCATATGCAGAGCATTGTTTATCACACCAAGAAGAGCTTGAAGAAAAAGGCGAAGTATAACAAAAACGTATTATGAAAGAATTTATACGCTCGCGTTTTGACATTTGCCTCACACTTTTAGTTACTACTTCTGTTATTTTCCTAGATCGTATTACAAAATCATTCTTTGAAAGTATTTTAGACTTAGGTCAATCTATACCTGTTATTCATAATGTATTGCATATGACACTTGTGTATAATACGGGAATTGCCTTTGGTATGCTTAAAGATCAAGGTATTGTTTTTGTTATTGTACCGATCATCGCGATTATCTTACTTATTTTTAATATCTACTATTATAAAAAAAGTGATGAGGTTATTAGTCGCGCCTACATTATGGCATTTGCACTAATCTTAGGTGGAGCCTTCGGGAACTTATATGATCGTATTGTTTTTGGTCATGTGATTGATTTTGTTGATTTTAGGATTTGGCCTGTGTTTAATGTTGCTGATAGTGCCATCACAGTTGGTGCTGTTGTTATTGCTATTAAATGTTTTTTACTCAGTAAAGAGAGCGAATAAGCTCAAAGCAACTCATATAAAATCATGGATTCAAAACTCACATATATAAAAGTTGATGAAGAACATAAAGATCAACGGTTGGATGTTTTTTTAACGGAAAGCTTGCCAGAGGTGCCTTCACGGAGTTTGATAAAAAAACTCATTGATAATGGGCATGTGAAGGTAAATGAAGAGAATACTAAGGCGAAGTATAAGGTGCAAGTTGGTGATGATGTTGGTGTTCAAATCCCTGATGATTTTTTAACGAAAAAATATATTGAGCCAGAAAACATTCCACTTGATGTTTTTTATGAAGATGATCATATAATGATTATTAATAAACAAACTGGTTTAACGGTACATCCAGCATCAGGATCTTATTCAGGCACTCTTGTAAATGCCCTTTTATATCACACAAAAAAATTATCAAATTTAAATTCTAATGTACGTCCGGGAATTGTACATCGTTTAGATAAAGACACATCAGGTCTGATGATTATTGCTAAAGATAATATTGCGCATACTAAGTTAGCTAAACAATTTAAACGTCATGAAGTAAAAAAACATTATGTAGCGCTTGTTCAAGGCGTAATTGATCGTGATGAAGGTTTGATTGAAGTGCCGATCACAAAGCATCCACGGTATCATGATAAACGTGCTGTTGGGTATGATGATTTTTCTAAAGACGCTAGTACTCGATTTAGAGTATTAAAACGATACAATAAAAAAAGTTTAGTAGCTCTTTTTCCTAAGACAGGACGGACACATCAACTGCGTGTGCATATGCAGCATTTAGGGTATCCAATTTTAGGTGATAAGAAATACGGGCGAGCTCTTTCATTTGAACGTCTAGCTTTGCATGCACAAATGGTTGGGTTTATTCATCCGAGCAATGGTGGTTATGTTGAGTTCACATCACGCATTCCAGATGTTTTTCTGCGTGCGATGGAAAAGTAATATCTATCTTTACTTGGTTTAATTTTTTATTTATACTAAACTAACGTTTAATTTTAAACATTCAAAAAAAAATTATGAATAATAATAAATCTGGAAAAGTATTAGTTATCTTTCTTGTCATCATCGCGATATTGTTGACATCATTAACTGCAATCTCTATATTTTTCTTCCAAAAAGAAATAGAAAAACGTAAATTTACTGAGACTATGCTAACGCGTAGCCAAGAGAGTGAAGTGCAACTTGAAGGTAGTCTTAAGGAAGCAAAGGACTCGATGTTTGTTCTTCAAGAAAAGAATAAAGAAGCAGATGAACGTGTAAATGGATTGTTAGATGATATTGAATTAGGCGAAGGTTTACGTGCGGAGCTTAAGATTGAAAATAATGAATTAAAAGAAAAACTTAAGACCGAGCAAAAAGGAAAGGCTAAATTAAAAGAAAAATTAAGTAAAGACTTAGAATCAGCTGAGATTGAATTGAATGATATGAAAGAAGCCTTAGATAAAGTTATGAATGAGAATGATGTGCTTAAGGGGAAGCAGGGTAAATTAAGTAAAGATCTAAAGACGGCCACGGAAAAGGTTGATCAGTTGGTGCGTGATATTGAAAGTATAGAAGATTTTAAAGATGAGGAAGAAATCAAAAACAGTGAGAAATCTATGGAAGTAGATCTTGAAGTTGATTCTGTTGAAGTTGATGAATCTAAAAGAAAAAGTGCAAAGAAAGAGCCAGAAATTATCCCTGGAGAAATACCAAATGGTAGAGTTTTAAGTGTTGATAACGATACAGAATTTGTTATTGTTAATCTAGGTGATAAGCAGGGCTTAACAATCGGTAAAGTACTTGGCGTGTATCGTGGTCAAGAATTTTTAGGTGATATACAGATTACGCGTGTGCAGCAAGAAATGTCTGCAGCAGATTTAATCCCTCCATTTTCAAGTAAATCAATTCGTAAAAATGATGAAGTAATTTCTAAGTAATGTTATTAAAAACTCATCCTACAGAAAAACTATCTGGAAGTATTATTCTTCCTGCATCAAAATCATATTCGATTCGCGCTTATATTATTGCAGCATGTGGCGGTAAGTCTTTGATTGTTAATCCTTCGAGGTGTGATGATGCTTTAGTTGCTAAAGAGGTTGCTAAAGCTTTTGGATCGAGAATTAAGAAAGTAAGTGATAACTCATGGGCGATTGATGCAATGGCAACTAAGCATAAGTTGGATGAACTTCAAGTTAAAGAGTCAGGAACTACACTACGTTTTGTTTTACCGCTGGCGGCTATTCATTCTGATAAATCAAAGATTTTAGGGACAGGAACGCTTGTTGGACGGCCGAATACCTTT
>JBLINE010000086.1:0-5131 GCA_047638895.1 Lysobacterales bacterium | reverse complement strand
AAGAAAATGAACAATAATAAGTTAATAGTAGCCCTTGATGTGGATACATTTGAAGAAGCGCGTATTTTGGTGGATAATTTAGGTGATATGGTGAGTACATATAAGGTAGGAAGTCAGTTATTTACGGCTTTTGGGCCTATGGTTTTACGTCATTTAGAGGCTTTGGGGAAGAAAGTATTTTTAGATCTGAAATGGTATGATATTCCAAATACGGTAGCTAATGCTGTAACGGCGGCAGTGGGAGTAAGTGAAAAACTTCATGATGTTTTAGATGAGAATGAGAATAAGGTTGAGGTTGATCGCGGCTTATTTATGTGTACCGTGCATACGCAAGGCGGGGAAGAGATGCTTAAGCGCGCAGTTGGCGCAGCAACCGAAAAGGCTGAGGCTATTGGAGTTAAGCGTCCGATGATCGTTGGGATAACCGTCTTGACAAGTGCCCCTAAAGAGGATAATATATCCGCAATTGTTTTGCAAAGAGCACAATTAGCAAAGCAAGCTGGGCTTGATGGTGTGGTTGCCTCTTCACAAGAAGCAGCTATGTTACGCACAGAATTCGGGAAAGATTTTATTATTGTCACACCTGGTATTCGACCAACTGGCGCGGACGTAGGGGATCAAAAACGAGTAACAACACCTAAGGATGCTATTGATAATGGTAGTTCTTATTTAGTTGTTGGACGCCCTATTGTTAAAGCTGCTGATCCAGCACGAGCGGCAGAAAATATTTTAAAAGAAATAAACAACGCTTAATTCATTAAGAAGTTAGAGAAGCTATTTTTGTTAACTGTTTTTATTTTTGATTAACCTTATAACTATTTGGAGTATGACATGTCACAACAAGTGCAAGATTTGATTGATAAAATTAAAAGAGACGGAACGCTTGCGGCGGAACAAAAGGCTGTAGAGATTGAACGTGATGCACAAACAAAAGCAAACGCTATTGTTCAAGAAGCTAAGAAAGAAGCAGTTAAGCTTATTAAAGAAGCTAACGATACAGCACAGAAAGCGAAACAGTCAGGTCAAATGGCATTAAAACAAGCATCACGTGACGTGCTTTTATCTTTACGTAAAGAGATTGATGCTTTATTAAATCGTATTTTGGTAGACGAAATAAAAGATTCTTTATCGACGGAAAGCTTAACAAGCATTATTGCTGCAGCGGTTGGAAGTGGAGGCGATGGCGATGTTGTTGTAACACTTAGTGATGCGGATGCTAAGACGCTTAAAGAAGGTTTAACAGCAAAGTTACAAAATAAAGTTAAAGGATCTTTCAAAGTACAATCAGCATCTGACGTTAGCGGTGGGTTTGCTATTAGCTATGATGGTGGTAAATCAGGTTTTGAGTTTACAGATGTGGCACTTGCTGGTTATCTAGGTGGTTATGTGAATGAGCAATTAGCGACATTATTGAGTGGAGAAGCTTCTTAACTAAGATGAAGAATTTTTACTATTATTTTGCCGCTAGCCTTCCTATGATTTCTTTTGATGGTGAGCCTTCAATGAGTGTTGAGGCTTTTCTTGAGGACTGTCAACGTCTTCTACCTAAAGAAGATGCTGGGTTTATTACGCAACTTCTCTCTCACAAGATTCTTGATTATGCTATTTTGCAACGATTGGTAACTGAAAATCGTGGTGAAATTAATCATAACAATGAAGTATTCCAAAAAGGATTGCAATTTAATCGTACTTTTCGTAATGAATTAGCATGGTTTCGTGCAGAAAAAGCGGGTAAAGATCCAAACAATTTTATACGTGGGATGCGTAGTACTGATCCAGTTATTGGTGAGGTTATTCGCGTGGCTGACCGAGAAGAAAACTTATTTGAAGCAGAAAGAATTTTAGATCGTTTTCGTTGGAGTTTTTTAGAAGAGCTTGAGTCGGGGCATCAATTTGATATTGAATTTATTACACTTTATGGTCTTAAATTATCAATTTTAGAGCGTTATCAGATATTAAGGTCTGATCAAGGCGCCGCCATATTTAAAGAAATTAAAAATATAGAAATACCTGAGATAGTTTAACGTTTCTTAGCGTTAACAAAAACGGAGAGAAAAAGATTATGGGAAATAACAGATTAGGAAAAGTCATTGGCGTTAACGGAAATATGGTGGCTGCTGAATTTGATGAGAGTGTTGTACAAAACGAAGTCGCTTATGTATGCGTTGGGAACGAGAAATTAAAGAGTGAGGTTATTCGTATTAAGGGTAAGGTTGCTGATTTACAGGTTTTTGAAGACACATCTGGTATTCGTATTGGTAATAAAATTGAGTTTACCAATGATCTTTTAAGCGTTGAACTTGGACCAGGATTGATTGGCCAAATTTTTGATGGTTTACAAAATCCATTGCCACAATTGGCTGAAGCACATGGTTTCTTTCTTAAACGTGGGGCATATTTAAAACCACTTAATGAATCAGTAAAATGGTTATTTACACCGACGGTTAAGGTGGGTGATAAATTACGTGCTGGTAATTTTGTAGGATCAGTACCTGAGAATCATTTAACACATAATATTTTTATTCCATTTGGTATTAAAGGTGAAGTGGAAGTAACATCTATTAAAGCTGAAGGCGAATACACATTGGCTGATGTTGTGGCGCAGATTAAAGACGAAGCAGGAAATACTGTTGATGTGAAGATGCTTCAAAAATGGCCTGTTAAAATGCCTATTACAGCTTACACAGAGAAATTAAAAGCTAATCAACCACTTGTTACAAAGTTACGTTTAATCGATACAATTTGTCCAGTAGCTATTGGTGGTACATTTTGTACACCAGGTCCTTTTGGTGCTGGAAAAACAGTATTGCAGCATTTATTATCACGTCATGCAGATGTTGATGTTGTAATTGTTGCCGCTTGTGGTGAACGTGCGGGTGAGGTTGTAGAAATTTTAGATGAGTTTCCTGAACTTATTGACCCGAAGACTGGTAAGAGTTTGATGGAACGTACGATTATTATTTGTAATACATCATCAATGCCTGTTGCAGCGCGTGAATCATCAGTGTATACAGCGGTAACATTGGGTGAATATTATCGTCAAATGGGACTTAATGTTTTATTGTTGGCAGATTCTACGTCACGTTGGGCTCAAGCAATGCGTGAGATGTCTGGACGCCTTGAAGAGATTCCAGGTGAAGAGGCTTTTCCTGCTTATTTAGAATCACGTATCGCCTCTTTTTATGAAAGATCAGGGTTAGTTAAATTGCGTGATGGCCGTCTAGGTTCTATTACTATTGGTGGTGCGGTATCGCCTGCTGGTGGAAACTTCGAAGAACCTGTAACACAAGCTACGCTTAAAGTTGTTGGTGGTTTTTTAGGGTTGTCTCAAGCGCGTGCGAATGCGCGTAAATATCCTACGATTGAACCACTTGAAAGTTGGAGTAAATATACAAGTTTTATTGACGCCCAAAAGGTAGCTTATGCGCTTGGTATACTTAAGAAAAGTAATAATGTTGGGCAGATGATGAAGGTTGTTGGTGAGGAAGGAACATCTACAGATGAATTTGTTATTTATTTAAAAGGTGAATTCTTTGATGCTGTATATTTGCAACAAAATGCTTTTGATAAAGCGGATGAGGCTAGTTCAAAAGAACGTCAGATTCATGTGTTTGATTTAGTGCATGAAATACTTTCACAAGAAATACATTTTGAAGAAAAAGATTTAGCGCGTCGCTTTTTCCAAGAGCTTCGTCAGAAATTTGTTAATTGGAACTCATCTGAATTTGCTTCAGATGACTTTAGAACTATAGAGAAAGAATTAAGAGATAAATTAGCGACAGTTTAATATCAACAAAGGAATCGTTATGCAAAAAGTATATAGTGAAATAATTCAAGTTGCTGGAGATGTTATTACCATTGAAGCAGAAGGCGTTTCTTATAAGGAACTCGCTGAGGTAAGAACAAGCCGTGGCGTATCACTTGCACAGGTTATTCGTTTAGACGGAAAGAAAGTATCGCTACAGGTTCTTGAAGGTAGCCGTGGGATATCAACGAATGACAAGGTTAGATTTTTAGGACGTCAAATGCAAATATCTTCATCTGAAAATTTATTAGGACGTATTTTTACAGGAGCGGGTGTTCCTCGTGATAATGGTCCTGAATTAACAGAAGATCTCATTGATATTGGTGGTCCGTCGGTAAACCCATCGAAAAGAATTGTACCTAAAAATATGATTCGTACGGGGATTCCTATGATTGATGTTTTTAACACACTTGTTGAATCACAAAAGTTACCAATATTTTCAATAGCGGGTGAACCATATAATCAACTTTTAGCACGTATTGCTATGCAGGCTGAAGTTGATGTTATTATTTTAGGTGGTATGGGACTTAAGTATGATGATTATCTTTTCTTTCGTGACACACTTGAAGAACATGGCTCATTATCGCGTTCTATTCTTTTTGTTCATACAGCATCAGATCCGACGGTAGAATGTTTACTTGTTCCTGATATGTGTTTAGCTGTAGCTGAAAAATTTGCTCTTGAAGGCAAACGTGTATTAACACTATTAACAGATATGACTAACTTCGCAGATTCATTGAAGGAAGTTGCGATTACGATGGAACAAATTCCTTCAAATCGTGGTTATCCTGGAGATCTTTATAGTCAGTTAGCTTCACGTTATGAAAAAGCGGTAGATTTTGATGGCGCAGGATCAATTACAATTTTAGGTGTAACAACAATGCCTGGTGATGATGTTACGCATCCCGTTCCTGATAACACTGGTTATATTACAGAGGGACAATATTACCTGCGTGGTGGACGTATTGAGCCATTTGGTAGTTTATCTCGTCTTAAACAACAGGTAAACGATAAGACACGTTCGGATCATCGTGCCATTATGGATCGTATGATTCAATTATTTGCTGACTATCGTGAATCTGTAGAGAAGCGTTCTATGGGATTTCAGATGAGTAGTTGGGATGACAAATTGATTAAGTATGGCGAGCGATTTGAAGGGGAATTAATGGACTTATCTGTAAACCGACCACTTGAAGAAGCGTTGGATCTTGGTTGGGCTATTCTTGCTGATTGTTTTGAGCCAGCAGAGACAGGTATCAAAGATGAGTTGGTAGAAAACTATTGGCCAAAAGCATAAAATAAGAGTATTGATTTATGAGCAAAATT
>JBLINE010000085.1:0-5174 GCA_047638895.1 Lysobacterales bacterium | reverse complement strand
ATAAAGAAAAAAAAATATTAGCCGAGCGTGAAAAAGGTTATTTTGAAAACAAAAGAATAATTGAAGATGAGATTGCAGGGATCGAAAGTAAGGTTCAAGAAGTTCAAGTGTTACGTGAAGAAGCAATTAAAGATGTGGATGCAAACTTTAAGACGAGATATGAACAAGTATTAGAGCGTAAAGAAGGATTAGCTATAGTTCCTGTTGTTAATAATTCTTGTGGTGGATGTTATATGAATGTGACAGCGCAAATGAAAAATGCCATTAAGATGCATACAGAATTGGTGCCTTGTGGATTTTGTTTAAGAGTATTATATCTTGAGGAAGACCTTGATTGATCAACTAATAATTCATGTTGATGGGGCTTGTAGCGGTAATCCTGGACGTGCAGGTATTGGTGTTGTGATTGATGAAGGTGATAAACGCGTTAAAGAAGTGTCTCGTTATATTGGTGAGGCGACAAATAATATTGCTGAGTATTCTGCTTTAATTTGTGCTCTGCAAGAAGGAGCAGTTCTTAAAGCTCGTAGACTTAAAATATTTTCTGATAGTGAGTTGGTTTGTAAGCAAGTTAAAGGTGATTACAAAGTTAAGAATGAAACGCTTAAAGCTTTGTGGGAACAAGTACAACAGCTTATAAAAGTTTTTGATGATGTAGAATTAACGCACGTGTTACGTGAGAAAAATAAAGAGGCTGATAAGTTAGCCACTAGTTCTTTAAAATAAAACAAGTATTATGATGATTGCCTTATTGTTTAATGCAATAGGGAGGAAAGTCCGAGCTCCAAAGGATAGTGTAATCAGGTAACGCTGATTGGATTGAGAATTCTCAATTTAGATTAGAGCTACAGAGACGATGCCCCATTTATGGGGAGTGAAACGAGCAATCTCTACACGGAGCAATGCCAAATAGGTGGAAAGTGGTGATCCGCTGCGTCAGTATCCACGGGTAGGCTGCAAGAGTCTGAGAAGTAATTCTTAGAGTGAGTTGAATAATCATCTGCTTTTTTTAAAGCATAACAAAACTCGGCTTATAAGCTTGTTTTTTATTTCTATGTAAGTGTGCAAGTCACACTTACAATATTTAGTATTAAATTTAACATAATTGAATCAGGAGGTTTTACATGTCAGGACATAGTAAATGGGCAACTATTAAACATAAAAAAGGTGCGGCGGATGCTAAGCGTGGTGCTATTTTTACAAAACTTATTCGTGAGATTACAACGATTGCACGTTCTGGTGGTGGGGATCCAGATACTAATGCGGCTTTACGTGGGGCTATGGATCGTGCCAAAAAAGCTAACATGCCTTTAAATAACATGGAAAATGCGATTAAAAAAGGTACAGGTGAGCTTCCTGGTGTAACGTATGAAGAAGTAACATTTGATGCATATGGTCCGGGTGGAGTTGCGATGTTAATTACTGGGTTATCAGATAATAAAAATCGTACAACAGCAGAGCTTCGTAATATTTTAAATAAGAAAAATGGAAATATGGCGAATCCTGGTAGTACATCATTCTTATTTTCTAAAACTGGATTTATTTCAATTGAAAAAGATAAAATCGGTGAAGATGATTTGATGGAAATTGTTTTAGAGGCTGGGGCTGAAGATATTAAATCTGAAGGCGATCATCATGAAGTATTCTGTCCTATTGAAGCGTTACAAGATGTTAAAGACGCTATTGATGCTAAAGAAATTCCAGTAGTTACAGCAGAAATGACAATGATTCCAAGTACAACTGTTAAAGTTGAAGGTAATGATGTTAAGTCATTACTGAATTTAATGGAAGCTTTAGATGAACAAGAAGATGTTCAAAATGTGTATGCTAACTTTGATATTTCCGATGAAGATATGGAAGCTGCCCACGAGTAATGATTATACTTGGTGTTGACCCGAGTTTAAAAGCAACTGGTTATGGCGTTATAGAAGCACAGGGGAATAAACTTGTTGGATTAAAAGAAACAGGTACTATTGAACCAAAGCAAAAATATTTAATTGAGAATCGATTAAACAAAATATATACACATCTCAAAGATATTGTTACTGAATATAAACCAGATGTGCTTGTTCTTGAAAAAGCTTATACACATCATGAATATGTTACAACTGGTATAATTCTAGGTCATGTACGGGGTGTTATTTGCTTATTGGCCGCACGTAAAGGAATAAAGTTAGTTGAATATAGTGTTAAACGTGTACGTAAGGCAGTGGTTGGAAACGGTAACGCTTCAAAATCTCAGACACGTACAGTTGTTGCACGTTTTCTTAATGTTGATGAAAATAAATTAACACTAGATGCTTCTGACGCATTAGCTATGGCATTTGGATATTTACATATGGTGGGTACTGATAAATAATGATAGTACGTTTATCTGGGAAGTTAGTTGAGAAAAAAGATCAAGCTGTAGTTATACAGCAGGGTGGGTTGGCTTATGAAGTTATGGTGCCAACATCAGTTTTGGCACGTATTGAAGATACTCTAGATGATCAGGGTAATGTTCATTTAATAATTTATTATTATCTGCAAATAAATCAATCGAGTGGATTTCCAGTGTTGATTGGATTTATTAATGAGGTTGAACGTGATTTCTTTTTGCATTTCATTAAAGTCTCAGGCATTGGTCCTCGTGCAGCTGTTAAGGCGCTAGGTCAGCCTATCGGAGAGATTACGCAAGCGATTGATCGTGGTGACGTGGCGTATTTAAAAACATTACCTGGCATTGGCATGCAAAGAGCTAAAGAGGTTGTCGCTAAGTTGCAAGGTAAGATCGGGAAGTTTGGACTTATCCAAGATCAAAATACGGCAACAGTAGTAAAGCACGAAAAAGAAGATTGGCAGGAGGAAGCATTATCAGTACTTCTGCAATTACAGTATAAAAAAGATGAAGCATCTGCGATGATTAATAAGGCCATAGATCAGAAGAAAAGTATATCCTCTGCTGAAGAACTTTTAAGTGAAATTTATAAACAACGATCCCATACTTAAGGCTAAGGTGGTGTATGAATACAGATCAAGATAACCAAGAAGATATTCAAGAAGGTGAAGATCAAGTAGCTGTAATTGATACTGAGGATGATACACAAGAACCTTTAGAGAATGTGGCGACTAATTTACATGTGCGTAATGTGATTGAAACGTTGTTATACGTAAACGAAAAGCCTATTACACTTGAGCAATTTAAAAAGGTGTTACCTACTGTTACGGGTCCTGAAATTAAGCGTGCGGTTAAGCATTTAATAGACGAATATGAGGCGCGTAACCAAGGAATGGTTGTTGTTGAGTTAGGTGGTGGGTTTCAAATGTTAAGTAATCCACATTTTGCTTCGTATGTGCGTGACTTTTATAAAACGAAACATAAAGAAAAGCTTTCAAAGCCAGCACTTGAGGCTCTTGCGATCATTGCTTACAAACAACCAGTTACACGTGCTGATATTGAAATAATTCGTGGGGTTAACTCTGATGGTGTTGTTGTTCATTTGATCAACAAAGAGTTAATTAAAGTGGTTGGACGTAAGGATGTTCCTGGACGACCGTTTATTTATGGAACAACAAAACAATTCCTTGAATATTTTGGGCTTAAGTCGATTGATAATTTACCTAAGTTAGAAGAATTTCCATCGTTAATACCTGATGAAGATAAAGAAGAAGAGGGTTCATTGGATATTTTAGATGCGGTTGAAGGTGCAGCGGTTGCTTCTTTAGATGCGTCTATTGAGCATGTGAAAGAAAACCATAAGGAAGTACCTGAAGAAGATATGGAAGAAGAATTATCTGTGCAAGAGCATGTCGAATCAGAAGTAAATGATAATGAATCTGAACAATTAGAAGATACGGATCCTAAAAATGAATCTTGATGACCTAAGAAAAAAAATTAATGTTTTAGATAGTAAACTTGTTAAATTTCTTAATGAACGTGCTGATTTAAGTATTGAAATTGGTGAGTATAAAAAAAGTAATAATTCTGCAATTTATGCGCCACATCGTGAAAAAGAAGTTTTGGATTATTTAAAGAGATTGAATAAAGGCCCGATGACGGATGAGGCATTTGAAGCTATTTATCGTGAAGTAATGTCTAGTTCAATTTCTTTAGAGAAGGAATTAAATATTTCTTATTTAGGAACAGAAGGTTCTTTTACGCATATGGCAGCGAATAAGAAATTTGGTTCACAAGTAAATTATGTATCATGCAGTAGTATCCTTGAAGTATTTCAAAAAGTAGAGCGTAAAGAGTGTGATTATGGCGTGGTACCAATTGAAAATTCAGTTGAAGGGGCCGTTACACATACATTTGATATTTTAGTAGATTCTGATTTACGTATTTGTGCACAAGTACTTCTTAAGATTTCACACAACTTAATGGCGAAATGTAATTTAAGTGACATTAAGAATATTTATTCAAATCCGATGGTTTTTGGTCAATGTCGAAATTGGTTAGCACAAAATTGCCCTGATGCTGGTCAGATTTTAGTTGCTTCAACTACAGAAGCAGCGCAAAAAGCAGCAAAACAAAAATATGCAGCAGCTATTGCGTCAAGCTTAGCAGCGCGTGTATATGAAGTGCCAGTGATTCAAGCGAATATACAAGATATAGCGCATAACTCAACACGCTTTTTAATTGTTTCAGATCAAGATGTTCCAGCGACGGGTAAGGATAGAACATCAATTTTATTTTCAATCAAAGATAAAGTTGGTGCGTTACATGATATGTTGGTGCCTTTTCGTAAAAATAAAATTAATATGACTAAGATTGAATCACGTCCGTGTAAAAAGCGTGCTTGGGATTATTATTTCTTTGTTGATTTTGAAGGGCATCGTGATGATAAAAATGTTAAGAAAGCTTTAGAGCAACTTGAAGGTATGTGTAAATATTTAAAGATTGTTGGATCATATCCAATAGCATAATTATATTGAGGTAAGTCGTAAGGTGTTGTTAATGCTTTATGGCTTACCTCTTACATTTTTTGGGTTAAATGAAACGTAATATTAAAAAATCAGTGTTAAGCATTAAACCTTATGTAGGTGGTAAACCTATTGAAGAGGTTAAACGTGAGTTAGGACTTAAAGAAGTAATTAAGTTAGCTTCTAATGAAAATCCGTATGGGCCATCTCCAAAAGTGTGTAAGGCTGTTGCTTTAGCTGCTAAAACGCTTAATCGATATCCTGATGGTGAA
>JBLINE010000084.1:0-5196 GCA_047638895.1 Lysobacterales bacterium | reverse complement strand
TGTTTTCTGCGGCCACCGCATTGTCTCCATTAGCTATATCCACAAGTTATGCTCAGAAGCCAGGCATTATACAAAAGGATGTTCAGTTTAATAAACGGATAAATCAATTAAAAGATGCGATGGTTGAGAATTTTGAAGTGAGTAAGTTGCGGGATAATGTTGAAAAAGAAAGTAAGGAAAATGAAAAACCTTTAAAAGATAATCAAGTCTTTGAACGATTGGGTGATGGATTTTACAATTGGACAGTCAAAGATCCCGGAGATTTTACGGCGATTTGGTACAAGGTAGCTGTTGAATCTGCAGATAAATCGGACGATAATAATTTTTCTGTGGTTATGCAATATGATGTTACAGGTGGTCCTGTGGTCTTAAATATCAATGATGAAAATGGTAATTCAGAAATTAACTTAGATTTAAGTAAAGTGGTAGACGCTGATAAAGGGCAAAAAAGATTCTTTCGTAAAGATAAAGATGGGCGACAATTCTTAACAATTACCTATAATGAAATTCGTCAGTTTTTTCCAGAGGCGATTGGGAAAGGTTATAAACCATATAAAATTCGTCGATTTAGATTAGAAGCTGAAGGGGCTTTAAAAGGTAAAGTTAGTCGAGCTTATATTAAATTTTTTGAAAACCCTAAAGTTGAAGATGCTCTAAAGGAAGTCAAAGATTCGGCTATATTGTCTAAATCACAGACTTTAATAGTTAGTAGTTTTGCTCTTTTAACTGCTGGTAGTATTGCATATCTTGCGTTAAAACCTAAAGAATCTACGGAAGATATTATAAGGAAAGCTCAAGAGCCTTTGATTGTTCAATGGGAAGAAGAGGGGCGTTTAAAAGCCCCCGATGCAAATCAAAGTGAATCTAGCGATGGTGACAGGCCTGAAGTTGTAGAACCCGTCAAAGTTATTGATCCGATTGTTCAGCATCGACAAATTGCCCTCGATAGTTATGAGTTCAAAAAAGTAAAACGTAAATGGAAAGAAGATTCTGGCGGAGATCATGATCTTGAACGTCAAGATGATAACGTGTATTTATGGACGTTTCCAACGGTTACATCGAAGTTCTCTGGATGGGGATATCAACAAGATGATTTTGAATCGGTTTCTGAAAATAATTTTGTTGATTTTGTATCTATGCAACCGTATGAATTAATTTCAGGAAATCATACCATTATTCTTAAAGATGAAGATAAAGATGATGGTAAAAATATTGAGCTGGATGCGCAAAAGTTAGTTGCTTTAAATGATCGTTTACCTGATGATCAAAAAATATTTGTCGAAGGTGTTGATAGTGAGCAAGGACATCCATTATTGGTGATCACTTATAGTCAAATCAAAGAACATTTTCCTGAAGCGATTGAATCTGGGTATAAACCATATCGTTTTTATTCAACTAAATATGAAGCCGATAAAGAAGGGGAAGCTTATATAGGTTTTTCTCAAGTCAGAATGATTACCAAGAAAGATGTTGCAGCGGCTCAAGGGTCTGTTGAATCCAAATCGTCGACGATTTCAACGCCATCAACGGTTAATGGTGTAGCGAAAAAAGATATGACGGTTGCCCAACGAAAAGCATATATTCTAGAGAATCAATATGTTTTTCAACGAGTGAAACGAACGTGGGCACATGATGAAAGCGATCAACAATCGTGGGATCGAGAAGATTATGATGTTTATTTATGGACGTTTCCAACACCTGAAGGAAATAAATATATTGGTTGGGGTGATGTTCAAGAAACAGATGGTGTTGAACGAACAGCATTTATTGATTTTGTTTTAGTGCAACCATTGGAATTGGTCAGTGGTAATCACAAGATCGTCATTGAAGATGAAAAAGATCAACATGAGATTAAGTTAGATGCGAAAGCTTTAGTCGCTTTAAATGATCGTTTACCAGCGGATAAGAAAATTCTTATTGATAGTACTGATCCCGAACAACCACATCCTTTATTGGTGATTACTTATAGTGAAATTAAAGAATACTTTCCAGAGGCAATTGATGAAGATTATAACCCGTATCTTTTTTATCAAGTAAAATTGGAAGCTATTGAAGAAGGTGAAGCTTATGTTGGTTTCCCTGGTGTCTATATGCTTGATAACGGAAAAGCTTTATCGAAAGCAACAAATACAGAATTTAAAAATAGTAATATTTGGAGAGCTGATGGGGATGACCGACAAGCTTTAAAAATTGTTCAAGAAGGTGGATTTGAATGGCAAGCGAAGCGGCATAAAGGCGTTGAGGTTGAACCTTTTGATGCAAGTAAATATCCTGGACCGCAAGGAAAACATCAATGGCATCGTGATGTTCAAGTACAATCACGCTTAGGATGGGGTTACAAGAAAATTGATAATCCTGGTGGAATTACTTCTTCAAATTTTGGACAGAAAGCAGTTTTTCTTCCTATGGAAATTCTGAAAGATGAGGGTCGTTTTGAAATATTATTTGTTGATAATCAAGTTAATCCAGAAACAGATAGAGGTAATCAGCTATACATTGACGTCCATGATAATGCTCATCCTGATAAAAAAATTGATGCTTATGAAGTTGCTGGTGGCTATCTAATTCCATTAGAAGATCTTTTAAAATTGCATGGTGGGGTTTTGCCTGATACATTTAATTGGAATGGATTTACGGTGGAGTTTGAAACTCACACTTCAAGCGAAAGATCAAATAGAATAAGATTTGCTGAAAGTTTACCGCAAGTACGTAATCGTTCTGAACAATTAAGTGATCCTCAAGAGTTGTTGGGTAAGCAAGAGTTTACTAAAGCAGGAGCTTCGATTAAATGGCTTTGGACTGGTAAAAAAGGAGAAAGTCCTTTAGAAGCACGTATTATAAAAGTAAATAAACCAAAGGAACTTGAGAATGATTCGTTAAATGATTATTCACTTGAAATGAAGTTAAGGGTTGTCAAAGGCGATTTTAATCTTGTTATCGATGATGGTAAAGCATCTGTTGACCCTAGAAGTGGGCATAGTTTACGCGTTCCAAGCCAATGGTTGAGTCAAATGGGTTATTTAAAGGCTGATCAAGTCTCGGTACCTTTAGGCGGGCTTACAAACCTTAGATCTTTAATTTTTCCTTTTTTGGATTTTGATTGGAGTGGCGACGTTCAAATGCGTTTAGAGCAGGTAAGTCCTGATGGAGAGGTTTTCTTAACTGCTCCTGGTATTTCTAAAAGAAACAGAAAAACTAGCTCGGTTGATCAGAGATCTGTTAGTGATCCTATGGTTGCTTTTGTCGATATAAGTCCTCAGACGGATTCTGCTAGCATAGCTAAATATGGTGGTATCGACTTTAATCCTAATTCATTTGAAATAGAAGAATTTGGAAATAAAGATCCGGCTATGCTAACTTTTGTTAATCATTTAAAGACTATTGAATCTAATCAAGTTGATGGTTTAATGCCAATTATTCTTCAAATTGTACCATTCACGCCGTCATTGATTCCAAATTAATAGAATACTATTTAGATCAAGTATGAAATATAAGGAAAGAAAATGTTTCAAAATAAAATAACATGTAAATGTTTATCATTGTTTATTTGTCTTGCGATGATTGCTTTGCAAATAAGACCTGTCGATGCACAAATGTTGCCTTCCTTACCGATGGCAACAGCTACTTCTGGCATCTTAGAAGCTGGCCTTCTATACAATCCTATTCTTATTAAAGGCTTGACCATTCATCCTGATAATCCTTTAAGGTTTGATTTTATTTTAGGTATGGGTGATGATCAGTTAGACATTCAGAGTCAATATTTTCATGATGAAGCATCTAAATTGATTAAATATTTTCTAAATAACAGGGACAGACACTAATAAAAAATAACAGGGACAGACACTAATAAAAGGAAATTTGACAAGAAAGATATAAAGATTTATGCCTAGAAGGGCGCGGATTGTTGTTCCTTATCATCTTTATCATGTGACGCAACGAGGTAATTATCGTCAAAACATTTTTCAAGAAGATCAGGATCGGGTTGTTTATCTTAAATATATCCAGGAAAAAAGTGTTTTGTATGGGGTTGATATTTATGCGTATTGTTTGATGGATAATCATGTACATTTTCTTGTAAAGCCACATGATCCAACTGCGTTGGCCAATATGTTTCGTACGGTTCATATGAAGTATTCTCATTATTTTAATCGAAAAAACCATCAAAAAGGCCATTTATGGCAGGGTCGGTATTATTCGTGTTTGGTTAATGGACGGCATATTGTTAGGGCGTTTCGTTATGTAGAGAATAACCCAGTACGTGCTGGCATGGTCGACAAAGCTTGGGAGTATACGTGGTCATCAGCACGGGCTCATCTGGGAAAGGAGTATAAGATTATATGTTTGGCAGATGGGAGTGAATATATTGATCTTAAGTTGTGGAAAAGCTATTTAAGTAAAGGTGAGAGTGAGAAGTCTTTAACAAGGATGCGTGATATCACAAGGAAGGGATTGATGTTGGCTTCGCATGATTTTGTTGTTAAGATGGAGCAAAGACTTGGAATTAATATTATTCCTAATCGTAGAGGCAGACTGAATAGAAAATAGTGTCTGTCCCCAATTTACCCAATTTACCCAATTTACAATCAAGGGTACCATATTATTAGTTGTTATAGCGTGGCAGAATGTCTGGCTAGTCTTAAGCAGACGACACCGATGGCTATTTTAATGGATGTGATCTTACCTGATGGGAGTGGTAAGGATCTTGTGCGTGCTATTAAACAAGATGAACGTAATAAGAATATTCCAATTATATTTACAACGAATATTTTGGATGTTGTTGATGATAAGGGTCAGGCATTGTTTGTCATTGATGGTCAACAATATTGTGCCTTTGCTAAGCCGTTGCATCGTGAAAGATTTATTTATGCCCTTAGAAAAGAGATCAATCGCTCAGAATCTGGTGACGTTTTACCTAAAAAATTTTTGGAATAAATAGAAAACAGTTCTATTTATTGGCAAGCTTAGTGCGCTACGCTATAATGATGTCATGCCTCAAAACAAAAATGTAGTCTTAGCCGATACCTCTTATCAAAGACTTCTAATTTCTATCCGCAGAGAAATGACTCAGGGCATGGTACGTGCTCAAAAAGAGTTGGAATATCAAAAACTTGTTACTTATTGGCGCATTGGTCAACTAGTGACGCGAGACTTTCTTAAGGGTAAATCGCGTCCACAGGTGGGTAGTCGTTTATATGA
>JBLINE010000083.1:0-5199 GCA_047638895.1 Lysobacterales bacterium | reverse complement strand
TCTGTAATTAATACACTTTTAAACTTAGATGGTTGCCTCTCAATAAAACCTTCTTTGAGTTTTTTAGGATTAGAAAAAGGGACTAGCTTACGTTTTTCGAGTAATTTCGAGGAGCCCCAGAGCTCTGCGCGCATGACATCACGCGCTCTTAAATCAAAAACTATTTTTTCCTCACTAACATTTCCATCACGGATAGATTCTTCATAAACAACCACATCATTCTTATAAACAACTAATAAGAAATTCTCCTCACCCTTTAATTGTTCAGGGTCAAGAAATGAAACAATAGCCTGTTTCTTATCTTCACTAGAAACGAAGTCAATAAGTGGCTGAGCCCATACTTCTGACGCGGCTAAAGCAACACAAATAAACATAACCAAACAATAACTAAATTTTTTAAAATATAAAAACACTACACACTTCCTCTTTAATTAAATTTTTCGGCACAAACAATACATTTATTAGATTCAGGCATGACCAACAATCGCTCAAAACCTATAGGTTTCCTGCAATAAGAACACATACCAAATTCTGGTTCGTCAATCTTCCCTAAAGCAAACTTAAGTTTCATCATACTATCGCGAGCCGCATTTAAATTTGATTCATGAATACTTTTAACTTGAATCATATCCATCCGTGCGATACGTCCAATCGCACGATCTGGTGGAATTGGCTTTGTTGAAATCTCTAAAGCTTTAATATCTTTTTCTAATTGCTTAATGCGTACATTAATTTCCGTCTTAACTTCTTCTTTTGAACAATCTTCCATAAATATCCTTAGATTTAAATTTAATTTCTTTGGCGATGCCCTTCATAAGCAATAATTGATGCGCTCATCGCAACATTTAAACATGTCGCCGCACCTTCCATTGGTATCTTAATACATGTCTTAGCATTCTTAACCCAAAAGTCAGATAACCCATCATGCTCTGTACCCACAATAACCGCACACGCTTCTTCTAAATCACAGTCAGTATAAAGTTCATCAGTATGTGCTGTGGCTGCATAAATATTAATATTATGCTCATTAAGAAAGCTTAATGCTTCTTCATTTGTCGCAGAGACAACCGGCACCGTAAAGACCGTACCAATACTTGAACGCACTACATTGTGATTAAAAATATCTGTCTTACCATTACACATGATCACCGCATCAACACCCGCCCCATCACTAGTGCGCAAAACAGCCCCAAGATTGCCAGGCTTTTCAACACCTTCAAGCATCATAATGAATGGTTTCTCTTTTAGTTTAAGATCAGTTAAAGTAGGTTGCTCAGGTTTACATAAAGCTAAAATACCTTTAAGACGTTCCCCAAAGGCAATAGCGGCAAAAGACTCTTTGGTAATATTAATAATTTCAATGCCTTTGAACTCATCACCAACTGGCACGAATATTTCAGGACAAATATATAGTTTCTCAAAAGGTACTTTGGCAACATAAGCACGCTTAGTTTCGGGATAACCCTCAACAATCGTAAGCCCTGTAGCCATACGCTTATCGCGTTTGCGCAGACCTTGAATAAAAGAAACTTCTGATTTGGATAAATTTAATACATCTGACATAGGAGTTTTACACTTTCGGTATTTGAAGTAAATGTAAAGAGTAGCATAAAAGATTAATTACGACAAGGATGGGAAATTAGCTAATGGTAAGAGAATAATCAGTCTATAACTTACATCCGCTTAGGGGTTTATGAGTTAGGCGCCAACCTCGAAAGTCCCATATGTTTTCCCTAAGCGGATAAACACATAGTACCATACACTTGTGTGGTATTTCAAGCAATTTATCCAATTCACCCTCCCATCCCTATCACCACACGCATTTACCTAACTATAACCCTACCCATAAACTACCCATAAACCGTAATCAAGCACCTTGTGCTTGTTTACGGTTTATTTAATCATCTTCTCTATATGGGTTATTGTTTCTTGTTTGTACCATTCTTTCATCAGGCTGCCAGAATTATGGAAGATAATAACAGCATCCTTGGCCGCATCTTCGAAGAAACCTAAACCTTCATACACCAAGGAACGATGCCAATAAGCTAACATATTATTATTATCTAAAACTAAGGCATGATTAATCCACCGTAACGCTTGCGTCAAATCATCAATGGCTCGATATGAGGCTGCCATATTAATATATATTTCGGATAAATCACTTCTTAATGTTAACGCCTTATTAAAATCCGTTAGCGCTTGGCTATGTTTATCATTCATAGCAAACACAATACCGCGATTATTATAAAATTCATGCTTATATGGGTTAATCGTAATCGCTTTATTTAAATCTTTTAACGCTAATGTGAATTTATTTTCGCGCCCCAATAAACTTGCACGCGCACTGAGCGCATCAGCATCTAAAGGATTTAAAGTTAATGCCCCATCGTAATCTTTAAATGCTTTGTCATACTTCTTTAATTTAACCCACACATCCCCCCGATCTTTCAGAGCTAAGGCATGTGTTTTTCTACGATCAAGAACATGATTAAGATTATCTAAGGCTTGGTTATATTTCTTTAACATATAATACACACGCCCACGATGCACATAGGCGTCGATCGCGTGAGGATATAGTTCAATAGCTTTATTGTATAACTTAAGGGCTTTAATATAATCACCTTGCTTATAGGCTAGCGTTGCTAAACTCTCATAACCACGCGCTTTATTAGGAGCCTTCTTTACCACGTCAGCCCACAAACGTTCTTCACTTTGCCAAATAGTATTACGATTAATTGTCGTAAGACCTAAAATAAAACTAACAAGAACAAATAAGGCGATATAAAGTTCTTTATTCTTAATCACGCGCGTCATCGCATAAGCCACTAAAATACTCAAACCCACACTTGGTAAATACATGCGATGTTCAAAGATGACGTGATGAATAGGGATAATGCTTGATGTTACAGTAATTGTGATAAAGAACCACAACGCAGTAAATGCGAGCATTGTTTGCCGACGGCAATACTTTATCGCAAGTATAAATAAGGAACCTAGACTTAACCCACCTAAAAGAACACGTATGTGCCACACACTCATTGATAAAGCGACATCATGATCAAGTGATTGACCTGTAGGAATAAAAAATAGTTTAATATATATCCATACCACGCGGCATTGCGTTAAAAAATAACGCCCCATAGTTATCACATCCCCATCATGGGAACCTGACATAAAAGAAGAGAAAAATATACTTTTCACATTAAACTTCATACATAACGGTATGATTAATAATAAAGAACCCAAAAGAAGAAAGTGTTGCTTGAGTGGTGAGTCATCTTTGTCATTTTTGAAAAATAACTTTTCAATAACAAACAACATAATGGGCAGTGTGAATACAATCTGTTTAGTCAACATTCCTAATACGGCGGCACAAACTGTAATAACAAAGTAGCGTACACCCTTATTGTTTAGGCGATGCACAAGATAAGCCCATACTGATATCAAATAAAAAAGCGTCGCCATCGATGTAAAACGTTGCGTGATATAAGTCACCGCTTGTGTTTGCAAAGGATGTACTAGAAATAATAATCCAGCGACAAAGGCAATACGCAACGCGAGCTCTTGTTCAGCTTTAAGCGTTTTAGTGCGAAACAATAGAAGAACAATATGATAAACAAAAATAGCATTACAAATATGAATAAGTATATTTACACAATGATAGCCAACAACATTAAATTGGCCCAAGAAAAAGTTAATAGCAAAAGAAAGAAATACAATAAAACGACTAGGATGTCCCAAAGAGTTCCATATGGATTTAATATCAGTAATATGCCAAATATTAGGATTATTAACAATGAAGTCATAGTCATCAAACACAAATGGATTAGATAATGTATTAGCATACAACAATCCACCAATGACAAAGAATAACGCATACACAACAAACAAAGACTTATTAAATAAAGAAAACATATTATATTAAAGGATACTCCTAAAACGTAACACAAACACCCAATACTTGTTTACGCTTCTTGTTTACAGAGTTTATCTTTTTTCTCCTTTTTTTCTAAATGAATTTGCCATGAGGATTATGAAAATGAAGGTTGCTGTGGTTTTTATTGAAGATGGTATTATGTGTGCGCCGTGGCCCATGGTAGTTTTTATATCAAATTGATAATAGGTATAAATGACATTGAGTCCCCAGCCAAATAGCAAAGCACTTGCCATAATAGAAAATAAATAAACACCTAATGACTGCTTACCTAAAAATCGCCACACCATTAAAATGGTAGCTACATTAGTTGCTGGGCCGACAAGTAAGAAAACAAGCGCCACACCTGGACTCATTCCTTTTAAAATTAAGGCAGCGGCAACTGGCGTTGATCCTGAGGCACAAATATATAAAGGAATACCAGCAATTAACATAATAACCATTGCACTAAAGCCATCGTTTAAATTATTTTCTATAAAACTACTGGGGATAAAATGCGTCACAATTCCGGCCAGTACAATACCTAAAAGAAACCAACCACCAATATCTTTAAGCAAATCAACAAAGGCGAATCGCATGCCTTCTTTAAACTTCTCTGCAGTTGATACTGGCCTAGCCCCGCTACTATGACAACAGGCCTTCTCTTCACCCTTATCAACAAATGTTTCCTGTTGAGCTGTGACACATAAATTATTTAGTACTCCTGCGAGTATCGCTGATACAAAAGCAGCTAAGGGGCGGAATAAAGCCATAATAGGATCGAGTAACGCAAACGATAATAGAAATGAATCAACACCTGTCTCTGGTGTAGATATTAAGAATGACAGTGTGGCCCCACGCGAAGCACCTTTTTTTCGCAATGCCATAGCCGCAGGAATCACACCACACGAGCATAATGGTAAAGGAATACCGCCTAAAGCGGCAAATAGTACTGACTTAAACTTTGATGGCCCAAGAAACTTTCCAATCTGCTCATGGCTAACAAACATCTGAAGAATTCCTGAAAAAAGAAGACCGAAAAGAATGTATAACGATGCCTCGTTTAAAACACTCCACATTGTTTGAAATAAATCTAAAATCATTATCATCCTCATAAGAGGGCACTGCCCTTCTTTGCTTAGATATGCATAAACAATTGTTTAATCGGAAAAATTGGTGCTATATATTTACTAATCATAATAACTGCACCCTTAAGTGGTTTAAAAGTGACACTTTCCCATGAGGTTGTGCTAAAAGAATAACCTCCCGCATAAATCTCATCACCA
>JBLINE010000082.1:0-5269 GCA_047638895.1 Lysobacterales bacterium | reverse complement strand
AGCGAATGGCGTCAAAACGGAAGAAAATGACTCAAATTCAAAGCGGGGGTATATTTACTTATCTTGGGTGTTAAAGCGCGTTGAAGCATCGCGCTTTCTGATTATGTGCGAACGCATTCTGGGCGTTCTATGGAGATCATTTGCTTCGCAATACGACTCCTACATCAAGCTTTTTGATTGTGGGCGTACGCCTTTTGGGCTTCATTGATGAAGATCATGACACAATGTATCGTGACTTCTAATTGACAACAAATCAGTTTAGTGTTAGTATTCTCAGTCTTAAGGATCGATGGTCCTTGCAGATTTACGGAGAGGTGTCAGAGTGGTCGAATGAACCGGTCTTGAAAACCGGCGTGGCGAAAGCTACCCAGGGTTCGAATCCCTGCCTCTCCGCCACATTAAAAAAACCGTAACTAACACTTAAGTGTTTGGTTACGGTTTTTTTACTATCCGACTCTTCTATATTAGAATAACTTGCCAATATAAGACCTCAATATATCCTGACCTAAGTCTAATGATTTATTAAAGTACCCACTCACCGTGGACTTATCAAAAACAAGATCCAACAAAAGAACAGTTATAAATAAAGACGCTACGACAATTAAAATCATACTAAACAGATAGTCTAGACTGATCCGAATTTTTTCACCCTCACCAATCAAATGCGCAGTAAGTAATAAATGCATCGCTAAAAAGAAACCTGCAAAAAACATAGTGTACTGTGTCATGCCTTGGGTACCAATAAATTTATCGGTCGCCCACACAAGCAACAGAATCAGAATGACATAAAAGGGAAATAACTTAGCAATAAATGTATTAAGCGGTGCTACAAAACTTAACATTTTTGCGATACTCTGTTGCCCAAATTCATGTAATCCATAGAACTGATAGACAAAAAGAAACACACCGATAAAGGCCATGACGCCCCATAAAAACATATCTTTATATTGTGAAGAATACTGCATTAGCTGTTTTTCAAAACTAATAACACTAGCTACAGCAAAGGGAAGTAATACAACACACACGATAATTTTAAAACCATTTGCTACCATTTTATTCATGGCAACCTCCGTTTATTTATTAACGTGAAATTTTATCAAGCCCACCCATATATGGACGTAATACTTCAGGAATAACGATACTACCGTCTTCTGTTTGATAATTTTCAAGTATCGCAACCACACACCGCGCAAGAGCTACACCACTACCATTTAACGTGTGTACAAAAGTTGGCTTTTTAGTTTCACGCCCTTTAAAGCGAATATTAGCTCGCCGTGCTTGGAAATTTTCGAAATTTGAACAACTCGATACTTCAAGCCAACTATCCACACCTGGCGCATAAGCTTCAATGTCATAACATTTTGCGGCAGCAAAACTGATGTCGCCACTGGCTAATTTTAGCACACGATAAGGCAAATCAAGTAATTGAAATACTTTTTCTGCATTAAGCAAAAGTTTTTCTAATTCATCATAAGAATCTTTAGGCTTAACAAATTTAACTAACTCAACTTTATCAAACTGATGCACGCGTACAAGTCCTCGCGTATCTTTACCATAACTTCCCGCTTCACGACGGAAACACGGTGTGTAAGCTGTATAATAAATCGGCAACTCTTCTTCTTTTAAGATTTCATCACGATGAATATTAGTTACTGGCACCTCAGCGGTTGGAATAAGATAAAATGGATCATCTGCACATTTGTACATATCTTCGGCCATCTTAGGCAGTTGTCCTGTTCCCGTCATCGATTCAGCATTTACTAAAATAGGAGGTAATACTTCTGTATAACCATGTTCTGTCGTATGTAAATCAAGCATGAAATTATAAAGGGCGCGCTCAAGACGTGCACCTTCACGTTTATATAAAATAAATCCAGAACCTGTTAATTTAACACCACGTTTAAAATCAATGATATCTAATGACTCAGCTAGTTCAACATGTGACTTTGGCTTAAATGTAAATTCTTTTTTAGTACCCCAAGTTTTAATCTCTTCGTTAGCCGACTCACCACCTACAGGCACCGACGCGTGCGCAAGATTTGGAATACCGATGAGCATCTCTTTCAATTCTTCATCAAGTGCTTTAAGTTTAGGATCAAACTCAGATACCTTTTTCGACACTTCTTTCATCGCCGCAATTGTTTCTTTAGGATCTTTTTTTTCCTTGATAAGGACAGAAATGACGTCATTGGCTTTATTTTGTTGTGCCCTTAATTCTTCTACTTGTAAAAGAAGCGCACGCCGCTCTTCATCTTTCTTTAAAATACTTTTTAAATCAACATCAACATTTTTAGCTTTAAGTGCTAGTGCCACACCCTCAGCGTCCTCACGGATTAATTTAATATCAAACATAATTACTCTTTCTTATTATTTTTTAACTCAGCAAAAATTCGTTCTAACTCTTTAATTAATAATTTAGGCTTAAGAGGTTTGGTGAAAAAATTTTCAGCATCCGCCTCAAAAGAATCAAGTATATTGGTAGGTGCGTCTAAACCTGTTAAGAATATGACAGGAATATTTACAGTCTTCTTATTTTCTTTAAGCGCACGGCACATTTGAAGACCACCCATACCTGGCATCTCCCAATCAAGAATAACTGCTTCTGGTAGGTTATTTTCGATACTTTTTAATCCTTCCACACCATTACAAGCCGTTTCAACCGAGTATCCTTGTTTTTCTAAGGCAGCTACAACAATCTTTCGATCAATCGCATTATCTTCAACAACTAATATATGACGTCCATTATCAACACTTTTACTACGAAAAAAATCCATAAACCCCAAGTGATGCCTCCTTAGATTAAAAAAACCCTACAATTAATAATTAAATTCATACACGTTATACCATAACGAGTTGTAAATATAAAGAATTAATACTAATTGTTAAGTGCCTTAAAAAGCCCCAATAGCCTATTTTAACAGCCTATACCCAATAATACCACTTGCAAAGAGCAGAAAACTTAGAGGCTCAGGAACTGCCGTAGTTGGCAAATCAACTTGCCCAGATGTGCCAGGTGAAAACAACGCTCCATCACTATTAAATTGCTGTGAATGTCGCACAAAGTTATCTGACTTAAAAGATCGAACTAAAGCTTCATTATGATTGGCTTCTGATCCATAGATAACTTCATCAACTAAGACACTACTACTATCAAAAAGCTGAATATGATCTCCTGAATTATTAAGACTTAATGTGCCCGTTGATGCTGTTTCAAATAATGATGTTGGTGCCCCTCCTCCAAAAACAACAAAATATTCACCAGCAAAAATAACATCACCTATGTCAAACACATGCCGCAACTGCCGCGAATCATGAATCGACCAGCCTTCTAGGTCGATCGATGTTACTGTAGCATTAAATAATTCTACAAATTCGTCATGCGTTGCTGAAATAATACCATCAGCGTTAGCATCACCCTGCGTTGTTGACACATCGGCCAAGAACTCTGAAATAAAAATACCCGCCTGCGCCTGCCCAACTGCACAGGCGCACAACGTAACTATCAAAAATAATTTCTTAAACATATAATCTCCCCCAATTTAATTCTAAACTTTAAACACTACTTATTCCGTCACAAGCGTTTGTTGTTCATAAACGCTTAAAACCTCTTCGGAAATTTGTTGACGCACCTCGCCATTAAGACAACGCACACTGTCATACCATTTATTATCTTTCGCCTGCTCCTGTGGCATGGCGACAAATGTACCTGTACGTCCATGAACTACTTTTACACCTTTAATTAATAAAGCATTATTAATTTCAATGTCACAAAACGCTTTAAGTGGGCCATCTGTTTTTAAAGGATACAACCTTGATACTTTGATCGATAAACTATCTGCTTTCATACGTTACTCCTTTTTTATAATTAATAGATTGTTAGGCAATCAGTAATGGGCAATTGCCTATTTCCACATCACCTTTTCACATCACCCTTCCCCTCCAACTTAGAAAATAATCCCCCAGTATAGGCATCTAAGTGTGCTGTTAATTCTTGAACCCGTAAATCATACTCATACTCATCCGCATTACGATTTAATATTTCAAGCTGCAGTCGCCTGCGTTCAAAATATAAACGCGTCACTTGATCAAGCACATCTTCGCGTAGCTCGACCATTAATTTTGAGCGCGAATCAATGGTTGTCTGATCCGTACTCCATATAAAATCCCCTAAATCCCAGCTCAGACCCACATCCCAACCAAAATCACCCCCATAACTTTTATCATCTGGACCAATAGCAAGAGCCCCCGACGAAGATCCCCACAAACTATCCGATCCACCCCAATCATTACCACCATCAAAACCCATATTGATTTGTGGAAACAAAGCTTGCTTTCTTGCCAATTTACGCCACTGACGTATTTTATCTGGATGTACTTCGGCTTGATCAATAGCCCACTTATGCACATCGGCAATGGTTGGCTCTTGTTTTATAAAATTTAAATATTGTGTGGATAACATGGTGGGAGCAACAGGCAAACTGTTGGTAAGCGCTTCCTTCTTTAAAACAAAAATGCCGCGATTCGTTAATGTATAATAGTGGCCATTATCATAAACAGCCGCGTAAATATACTGCCCTTCAATACCTTCATATACTGGTGAAGTCACACCTTCATGATGAAAATACATCCCCTTACTCGTACCGATGAGAAATGCAAAGCATTGCTCTGCACTTCCCATCGGGCACTGTCCGTGGCTACTCTCCCTATAAAGGGAGTTTGTTGGTGTTACAAATTCTACATTAACAATAGCTGTTACCGTATCATGATCAACATTAACACCGCTTAACAACTGCCATTGCACGTTACCTTTCGCCTTAACAAAAACACCCTTACTCGTCGAGACTACAACTACAGCATCACGCGCATAAATATCCTTAATTAATTCAAAGTCACCTTCTGGCTCAACACCGACTGTAAGAGACTTTGTAAAATTATCCTCCTCACCCCACTGATAAACAGCGTTTGAAACAGCCACAAATAAAGAATCTTCTGATTTTACCAAATCTTTAACAGAAGCGCGCCCTAACTCACCTTTAACCAAAATAAACCGTGAGGCAAAAGCTTCCTTACGATATAACCCTTTATTTGTTCCTAAATAAATCGACCCTTTGTATTCCACAATAGACTGTGGGGCTTCTTCACTGCTTAAATTAAACAATCGCTCAAAGTTATACACATCCAACCCCGAAACATAAACACCCTCATCTGTCACAAGAAACAAGGTTTCCTTATTAAGACAAAAGTCAACAACGCCAGACTTATTAAAGAT
>JBLINE010000081.1:0-5326 GCA_047638895.1 Lysobacterales bacterium | reverse complement strand
CCAATATTTTCGTACATGAGATTTAGAAATGATCAGCGGCTAAAAGATTGAGGATAAGCAGTTTTTAAATTTCAACAGATAAATCAAGTACCCTGGATTCTAACCCATGGACGTCTAGTAGGAGATGTGATTGAATGAGTTTAAAAGAATTTAAAGATAAAGAAATTTGTTTAGATGGCGGTGGATTTCTAAAGTATAGATTGGTTTTACAGACGCTGGCTTTTGTTGTTGTTTGTGGGGGCTTGTATTTTGGTTGTAATGTCTTAAATACAGCTTTAGAGACATCATCAATGGGCTTCAGCGTTATTTCACCATGGTATATTATCACCCCGTTTTTCATTATTTCTCTTTGGAAAGCCCTTGATACTCAAACACAATATAAGAAAACTAAGTACACTCTTTATAAAGATCGTATTATTTACCAAGGGGGAAGGATACTAAGTGATTTTGAGAATGAGTTAAATTACAAAAATGTGACACGTGTTTCTTTAATTATTCCCTTTGTTGAGAACTATTTTTGTGCGACAGGACGTGTGCTTGTAGAAAGTGCTGGAGCGGCTAAGACAGAGGTCTCGTTTATCTCAGTGGCTGATCCTAAGACATTATATCTAGAGATAATTGAAAACCTCAAAAACAACGGTTTTAAGCTCGCGAAAGATAATTTAATCCAACAAGAGCGACCACATCCTTTAGCTGTATTTATGGAAACAGCTCAAATGATAAGTGGCCTATCTCTATACGCGTTTTATTTCCTCTTTTTTGATGGTAATGATTTAGAGGAAAGTACGGCTATGCCTTGGATATATGATCATGTTACATTCTCTTTAATTGCTGGTAGTATTTTTTTATTAGGCCTAGGTGTTTATGGGACTGTGTTTTATCTAGGACTTAAACGTAGGGTGTATTCTCTTTACGATGATACGATTGAATATCATGAGGGCTTTTTAACAAAAGTAACATCAATTATTCCAATGGAGAATTTGGCTGATTCATCCGTGACGCAAGGATTTGTAAGTAAACTATTTGGATTATATGATGTTAAATTAAGTTGTCAGGGTAGTAATCAGGATATTTCTTTTCGAAACATTGCTAATGGCCAATTATTATCTGAGAATCTTGATAAACAAATAAATATTTTTCGTAATCAAAATTCTATTGTAGAAATGAAGAATAGTGATGCTTTAGAAGATCCTTCACAAACGATTAATGCTTCCAAAACACAAACACAGACGACTATAAAAAACGCTATTAATTATGATAAGACATCAACTTTAGATTTAAAAATTGATAGAATAACAGCTTGGATACCAACTATAGGGTTTTTTATTTTATGCTATTTTGGCATGTACTTGGGCTTTAAGAAGATACCTTTAGAAGGGTTTGGTATCTTTTGTATGTCTAGTGGTGTAGTGAGTATTGTAATTTTAATCTATATTACGTTCACTAAATATAGAATTAAAGAATCATCTGTGGAAAGCACGTTTAATTTTCTTAATCGAAAAACTACGGAGTTTTCATTTGAGAAAGTAACGGGAGTTATTTTTAAACGGTCGATTGTTGAGCGATGCTTAGGCACCCAAACGGTTGTTTTCACATCTATCGGTGCTGGTCATAAGCTTGTTTTGTACAGTGTACGTATTGATGATGGTATTAAAGCGATGATTATGGGCAAGTGTGGTATGCGCACTAATGTTAGTGCGGAGTTACATCGCATTGGTGCAGATTTTTCTTTTATTTCAATGCTGTGCGCACATATCTTTTCGTTCTCATTATTAGGCATAGCTGTGCTTACGTACAGTATGTTCTTCCCTTATCAAACAATAATTGTAATTGTTGTATTAGCTGTTTTAATTGGAACAATAGTTATTATCGCATCGATGTATTATAAAAGGTCACAGCTTATCTTTTACAAAGATCATATTCAGTTAACATTTGGTTTAATCAATCTTTCGCATCAATGCGCTTTATATGAAGATATTAAAGATGTGACAACTGTAAAATTTCCGATGATGGATAAGGGTTTAATTAAGTTCAATATCGCGGGAGAATTCTTTGCTGGTCAAACTAAAGATAGACGTGGTGCACAGGCGTACATTTCAAATGTAGTTTTTAAATTCAATTATACTGATAGTATCACATACTTTGATGAGTTTATTGACTCTGTTTTTATAATGAAGAGATCTGCAAATGCTACGGGATCAACACAAATGACAAAGCCTTTGGCAAAGAGCTTTAAGGATTCTCTCACGGCACGCTCAGCATTTGCCAATCCTGTTTTTATAGGAGTGGTATTTGGGGTATGTTTACTATTACCAGGCGTTGTCATATCTTGGGTGATGAATGGGAATACAGGGATTATTGTTTTGGTGGCTGAACTAGTGCTGCTAGCTATTCTAGTAGGCGTTATTATGCTTAAAACATATATGATGCAATATGCGATACAAGATAATCGTGTGTTAGCTAAATCAGGCATATTTTATAAGAAACAAACAACGATAATTTTTGATCGTATTGATTTTATTAATAGTCATCAAGGGGTGTTAAATAAAATGTTTAATAATGGTACTGTGACTATTAATACGGCAGGATCAAGTAGACCAGAAATTACTGTGAAAAATATTTCTAATTATCGTGAATTTTACAAAGAATTAAAGAGTGTGTATAAATAATTAGGTATTATACGCTACATTTAAGTTAAGTAGTTAAGCCCCTTGAATACTGGTTTTACGCCGAGTATGTGGTATAGTCTTAGTAATCCGAATAGGTAAAGCAGGAGTACAGCAGGTTTGTGAATTATCAATTTATAGTCCCTTGTAGGTCTCTGACTTGCGAGGGTTTTTTATTAATAAGGTTTTTAGAGAAAGATGTTTTATGAAATTTACAGAAATGGGGCTTTGTGAGTCAATTTTACGCGCAATTAAAGAAAAAGGGTATGACACACCAACACCTATTCAAGCACAGTCGATTGAGGCTGTCATGAAGGGTGGCGATGTGATGGCGGCCGCACAAACAGGAACAGGTAAGACAGCGGCGTTTGTATTACCTATTTTAGAGAGATTTAAAGAGAAAAAAATACCAACACCACTTTATATACGTGTTCTTATTTTAACGCCAACGCGTGAGCTTGCCGCTCAAATTGAAGAGAATATTAAGTTGTACGGTAAGTATTTAGATTTAACATCAGGTGTTGTTTTTGGTGGTGTGAACATTCAACCACAAATGAGACAATTACGTCGTGGTGTTGATATTCTTGTAGCCACGCCTGGACGATTGCTTGATCTTTTTTCACAAGGAGCAGTTAAATTTGGTAAGGTTGAAGTTTTGGTTCTTGATGAGGCTGATCGTATGCTTGATATGGGATTTATTCATGATATTAAAAAGATTAAGGCTTTGCTACCACACGGTCGTCAGAACTTAATGTATTCAGCGACGTTCTCACCTGAGATACGTAATTTGGCTAAGGGTATGATTAATGATCCTGTTGAGATTTCTGTAACACCACGTAATACTGCCGTTGAGTCTGTGACGCAAATTGTGTTGCCCGTTGATAAAACGGATAAAACGGCGATGTTAACACTTTTGATTCATGAAAATCAATGGAAACAAGTATTGGTTTTTACACGCACTAAACATGGTGCTAATCGTTTAGCTAAAAAGTTAGAGAGTAAGCACATTAACGCAGCCGCTATTCATGGTAACAAAAGTCAAGGCGCACGTACTAAGGCATTGGCCGATTTTAAAAGTGGGAAAATTAGAGTACTTGTGGCGACAGATATTGCCGCTCGTGGACTTGATATTGATCACTTACCACACGTGGTTAACTTTGAACTACCAAACATTCCTGAAGATTATGTGCATCGTATCGGACGTACGGGACGTGCGGGGCGCGCAGGCGATGCTGTATCGCTTGTTTCTTTTGAAGAATTCAAAGAACTCTCAGATATCGAACATCTGATTAAACAAATCATCCCACGTCAAAACGTGGGTGGGTTTACACAAACTAGAGCCTTACCAAAATCAAGTCTAACCAAACGTGCACCAAAGGTGAAGAACTCGAGCCCATCACGAGGTGGTAGACCTTCACGTAAATTCCAAGGTGAAGGTTCTTCTTCAGGCGGTAAAGAGGGTGCTCGTAACTTCGCAAAAAAACGTGGTGGTAGCGGTGGTTTTAAACGCCGAGGATCCCCAAAGAAATCGACAATCGCTAAGAAGGGATAGTCACACAACAATAGCGATGCTAATCTATTGATTCAGGATGAATTTATGAAGAGATATGTTTTATTGTTTGTTTTTATTTTCGTTGTGATGACTCAGTTGGCAGAAGCTATGCAATGTGCTGTCGCAGAATTTGAAGAAAAAATGAAAGCGGGTGTTGTTTTTACTAACGTTGTTCTTACGACTAAAGCGTGGGCTGAATTAACTGGGGGCGATGTTGGGTTTACAGGAAAGAACAACCTTCATGTGGTGGGAAAACAGCTACACTTCATGTTACGCAAACGTTCAAGGGTGATTTAGGCGATACAATAAACATTGATTCTCAAGATGGCTGCTATTGTTTAGGCACGTATTTCGAAGAAGGCCAAGAATACCTTTTTTTTTGTATCTAAAGATGAGGAAGCAAAGATGTATGCAACTACCGTCTGCCAAGGTACCCAACAACTCATTTTAGATCAAAGCAATGAAACATTACAGCGACTTCACGCAGGTATTGAAGAATAGGGGAATGTATTATGAGGTGTACATTTTTACTTTTATTATGTGTTCTTTTAGTAACACCTTCTGTTGAAGCGTTAAGTGTTGATGATGCCTATCAAGCTATTCCTCACCGTAGAACTGTGTTTGATAGTAGTGAAACGTCTATGACTCAGGGAGATCGTGAATATCTTGAAATCTTTTATAGGTTGGTTGATGAGGCTATTGTTCAGCGGGTAAGCATGCTTATGTATTTAAGTTCCCAAGGCGATCACGGTGAGGTTTCCACGGCATATGATCGTATTATTTATGATCTAGAAGTATTAGAACCACCAGTTAAAATAAAACAAGCACATCATTTAGTTATAGCAGCGATAAAACAACAAAGAGAATTTCTTGATAATTGGTATGAACAAAGCTTGCCTTCAAATACTTCTGTGGCGAGTGATGCTGAGGTGAGAGGTGCGAGTCAAAAATTAAGACAAGCCTACAGCATCATGCTAAGTGCGTATCCAATCGTGAGTGTAAATAATAAGAAATCTTTCTTTGACTATTTATGTGCGTTGGATTTTATTTAAGGGGTTATCAGTGAAACAACTTAATTGGATTAATTATAAATGTTATTTACCAGTAG
>JBLINE010000080.1:0-5363 GCA_047638895.1 Lysobacterales bacterium | reverse complement strand
TCATATAAAAACAGTATCAAGGTCTTAAAAAAGTCTTAAAAAAAATACAGCGTTTGTTGTTTTGTAAGTAGTACCATCGTAGTATAATAAATCAAATCGCGGTCCTTACTTTTTTATCTTACCAACCGCAACAGTTAAAACTTGTTTATAGGAATATCTCAAGTGGCTAATCATAAAGGAGAAATAATGAGCGTAAAGTTAATTAAAACTGTAGGGAAATTGTGTTTGGGGTTTAGTATTTTTATGTTGTTGGCGACGTCTGCATTAGCTGATAATGGTGAATTTACTGTGGGGACGGAGGTGTCTTATATTAATTATGAGGAACCTGGGGTTATGGAACAAGAAGGGATTATGTATGGGGTTTATTCTAAATATAATCATGATGTAGGTACGCCACTTGTACTTGATGAGTTGGCTGATATTATTGGTAACTTTTCTTCGAATTCGAATCTTATGTTTGAAGGGTTGTTTAAATTTGGGCAGGTGGATTATGAGTCGCCAGTATCTGGGACGCTTGATGATATTACTGATTATATGTTTGAAGTGCGTGGTATGTATGGGTACAACATTCCACTGGCTTCTGAGACAACATTAAAACCATATATCGGTTTGGGTTTTCGTTATTTAAACGATGATTCTGCAGGTATGCGCACATCCGTAGGGCATTATGGCTATGAGCGTGAATCAAACTATTTGTACTTACCTATTGGGTTGTCCACGCATACAGATATTGATGAAGATTGGTCTGTGGGTATTAATCTTGAGTTTGATGTATTTTTATATGGTCAACAAAAAAGTCACCTTGAAGATGTGAGTACTTCCTTAAACACAATTGAAAATGATCAAAATAATGGCTATGGCGCACGCGTTAGTATTGAACTTGCCCGTACATCAGATAAATACGATTTAGTCCTTGAGCCATTTGTTCGTTACTGGGATATCGATGATTCATCTACAGCAGTCGTAACCTGTGGTGGAACACCTTGTGCGGTAGGGTATGAGCCAAAGAATGAGTCTTTAGATGCGGGTATTCGTTTTGGTATTCGGTATTAATTTAAATTAAAGAGTACTCATTATTATAATGTAGCCATTTTAGCTACGCCTACGATGATTTAAAGTTTAAGACATTTAGAAAATCTTGGTTTGTTCTACGGTATCATTAAAATATTTAATGTTAATTAGAATTCACACTCAGGAGACTATATGCCAAAACCACCTGCAACAGCCGTTTTGTATGAACAGTTAATCATTACTATTCGTGATGTTCTTAGTGAAGGGATTGTTGAGGCGCAACGAAGGGTTGATTATGAGCGCTTGCGGGCTTATTGGGGTATTGGTCGTGTTATTGAACAAACTGTTAAAGCATCCAACGGTGATTTAGATTTAGATGAAGCATTATATAATAGGATTAGTGAGGATGTTAAGCGTCACTTAAATCTTGATATGAGTTTGGACACAATTCGACGCACCATTCAATTCAGTCGAGAATACACTGTTTTCCCCAAAAATACACCACTTACCTTTACACATTATCTTTCTCTTATGCGCGTGCATGATAAGCGTAGGCGTATATCTTTGGAGCGTAAGGATATTAAAGAAGAGATGAGTGCGATGGTATTAAAACAAAAGGTTGTTGAAATAATACATGATAACAAACCTTTAGATACTTCTAAGAAAAATAATTTAATACTCAAGCGCGGTGAGCCATATGTGTACTATGTACAATCCTATAAAGATATTAAGGGTAAAGAATCAAATTGGATTGATTGTGGTTTTAAAATTAATTTAAATTTAAACGACGCACGATGTTCGTCTAATATAAAGCGTTATGTAGATGGGCGAAGAATTATTGCTGTGACAAAAACGAATAATGTATTTTGTATTAAAGAAACGCGATTAAAAAAGAATCTTGAGCATACCTATAAAGCTAGTGTTATACGTGTGGTTGATGGGGATACCATTGATGTATTGATTGATGTTGGTTTTAATATCATAACGCATCAACGTTTACGTTTAAAAGGAATTAATACCCCAGAGATTACGACAGCAACAGGTAGGCGTGCAATGATTTTTCTTACCGAGTATTTATCAAAAAATCCTCTTATCATAATCCGCACACATAAATCTGGCATGTATGGCCGTTGGCTTGCCGATATCTTTACTAAAGAAGGCAGTGATGATCCTTATCTCATCGCACGCAAAGGCGTCTATTTAAATCAGCTGTTGCTGGATGAAGGTTATGCGGAAATTTATTAGTAGTAGGGCTAAAATTTTAAAGTTTAGTTATTTTTTCGTATTTCTTGTAAATGTCCGTCAAATGCCGTACACTTATATTAACTAATGGAGGCTTATATGATTAAGAAAGCACGTGTTGAAGCTAGGGTTGATCTAAAATTAAAGGATGAAGTTGGTGCTGTGTTAAAGAAATTAGATATTTCTGAATCGGAAGCAATTCGCATTTACTTTAGACAAATTGCTCTTACTAAAAGTATTCCTTTTGAAATTAAGGTTCCAAACAAAGAAACACTCGCTGCATTAAATGAAATAAAAGATGCCAAACTAAGGGAATTCAAGAATTTTGATAGTTATCTATCTAATATAGGTATTAAGTGAGAATTATTTCACCGACCAGTAGATTTGATCGCGATTTAAAAAATTCTATAAAACGAAAAAAAGATATTTCCAAACTAGAGGTGGTTGTTAAGCTTCTGTCTAAGGATGGTAAGTTATCCTCTAAATATAGGCCACATCCTTTAATTGGTGAATGGCTACCAAGTTGGGAATGTCATATAGAGCCTGATTGGCTGTTGATTTATCAGGTAAGTAAGACGCATGTCTATCTTTTTCGAGTAGGATCACATTCTGATTTATTTAACTAAATAACATTTAATTAATTTACAAGCTTAAAGCTCCTCATTTATATGAGGGGCTTTTTTATTGCCCAAAACCTCAAATTAAGCATAAATTCCCTATAATTTAAATACTTAGTGGTAGCCCTTGACAAAGGTTATTTTATAGTCTAAATTTGTTAGTGTGAGTTAAGACTAGTTAAGGTTAAGTAGTTCTGAATATAATTAACCAGATTTAGATAGTTATTTGAAGTTAATATTAAGTAGTTTGAAACATTCACAATTAAATAGGACTTGATATGATTAAGAAAAAAGGCATTTATAACATCCGAGAGATTGCAGATTACCTAGGTATTCATACTTCAACTGTATATAGGTATGCGCAGCAGGGGAAGATTCCAGCTTTTAAGATCGGTTCTGATTGGCGTTTTACCAAGAAATCGATCGATAATTGGATTGAAGATCAGGTAAATGATAATATGACTAACATGAGTCAAGATAAGTTAAGTAAGTAGAAGAAATTAAATAAAAACCGCTAATTATAGCGGTTTTTTTATTAGTAAATTACTCTGGGGAGAGGAAATGAAAAACAAATTCTACAACTGCGCAGTAAGTGCAGTCTTTTTAAACATGTTTATGATTTCATTAGCATATGGAGCTGGGTCAGGTGGGTTTAGGGTGGAGACGCCAGATGCGGCGGCTTTTGGTAAGGGTAGTGCGTTTGTTGGTGAGGCTAATAGCCCAGCTGCTATTCACTATAACCCAGCGGGTATTACGCAACTTAAGGGTGATACGTATATCAGCATGGGTGATGCCGCTATCACATCATTTGCTAATCAAACATCTTCAACAGGTAATGAAACGCAAGCGCGTATAAATACGCTTCATGTGCCACATTTTTATGCGACTGAAGATTTTGGTGTTGATCGTTTTAATTTTGGTATTGGTATGGGTAGTACTTTTGGGTCAGTAACAGATTGGGCCCCAGATTCATCTTTACGTTATGTAGCCACACGTAGTGAAATTACAAATATTGATCTTAATATTGTGGCGGCTTATGAGGTTCTGGAAAATTTATCAATCGCTGTCGGGTATAAGGGTGTTGATTCACATTTAAATAAGCATAAAAGACTTCTTCAAGATGCTGGCGCTAATCCAGATGGTGATTTTAATTTAAAGGGTAAGGATATTGGACATGGTTATACGTTATCAGGACATTATCGCTTAAGTGAAAGGCATTCTTTCGGTCTTCAATATAAAAGTGAAATTCAGTTACGTTATCGCGGAGAAACACATTTAGATGCATTGGCAGGTACTTATGCGGCTGTGTTTGGTGGCAACCATTTCTCTATAGATACAGATGTTGATGTAGAATTACCGAAGTCTGTAGTGGCAGGGTATTCATTTCGTCCATCAAATAAATGGGTATTTAACTTTGACGTTGAGTGGACAGATTGGTCAAGTATTGAACATGAAAGATTGGTTTATAAAGATGCATTAACAGTTAATCAGGCTGCTGTTTTAAATGCTGGTAACCCTGTGGCGCGTGATTGGGATAATGTATGGTCATTTGCTTTAGGTGCTGAACATCAGTTAACAGATGCGGTTGCATTACGTGGTGGGTATTATTATCATCAAAATGCTATACCAGACGGTACTGTTGATAATGCTGTGGCGGATTCTAATTCGCATGGGATAACAGGTGGTGTAGGATATAAAATTACGGATGATCTAGCTTTAGATTTAGCGTATTCCGCATTATTGTTTGAGGATCGTACTATTAATAGTCCTGTGAGTAGTACTATTGATGGTGATTATGAACAATGGATAAGTATAGGTATGGCGACATTGACTTGGAAATATTAAATTTAGAATGATGTAAAAATAAATGATTTAAATCATAAGGATTAATGGAAACTGAAGATTTAATACATATTAAAATTACAAAGCTTATAAATGCTCCTTCGTGGCGAGCGATACGCATGTTAACTAAAGTGTGGCAGTTTCCAAAGTTTGTTTCTACAATTAAAGAAGTCGAAGTAATTGAGCGGGCCCGCAATGTTGTTAAAACAAGGTGGGCCATTTTAATTGATGAGCTTACCATTAAGTGGGTTGAAGAAGACACACTTGATTTGCAGCAAAATTGTATTCATTTTAAAGCTGTTGAAGGTGATTTAAAAGAATTTCGAGGTTTTTGGCAATTTAAAAAGCATGCTGAAGGAACAGAAGTAAGTGTCGATATTTATTTAAATGTAGGCATTCCCGCCGTTGGTCAATTTGCTAATGATTATATTCGTACTATTGTTGAAAAGAATTTTAACGCTATTTTAGATAGTGTAGAAGAGCGTTTAATTTCTAATCGATATGAAGAATTTAAAAGTGGTGATAAAAGCAAGGTAGCAGGGTTTGCTATTTTAGGGCATTGCTATAATCATCAACATGTTGTTAAGTATTTAAAGACAATTGACCCAAGTTTTAAAGTACCTTCACTTGAGTTCTTAGGAAAATTATTTC
>JBLINE010000079.1:0-5380 GCA_047638895.1 Lysobacterales bacterium | reverse complement strand
CTTCTAACGCTAAAATAGGTTTTTCAAATTCTTTGATCAATTGATCCGCACTTTTCTTTCTTTTTTCTTTAGGTACAATTTCAATGATCATACGAAATTTATTTTCTTGGACTGCACCACCACGGCGGCTTCTTGCAATCTGGGTTCTAAACCCTACAACTTCTTCCCCGATATACGGCATAATAATATTTTCGATCTGAGCCGTTAGCTCAGCTGTTTGATAACGATCTGATCCTCGCAACGCTGTTCCAGATAAAACCACATCTCGCGTTTCTTCATTAGGAAATAATACAAACTTCATAGTAGTTGTCGCAACAACCGCCGTTAGAATAAGTACCCCAGCAAACCCCACAAGAACAATCTTCTTCCAGGCCAACATTTTAATAAGTAAATTCCCATACATTTCTTCCCACAGGTCAAACCAATGATATTTTTGAGTAACATCTTGTGCGTCTCTTATATTTGATCTTCTCATAAACGGCAATTTAAAATGCATATGACCTGGTAATATTAAAAGAGATTCAAGGAGACTCGCTCCGAGCATAAGAAAAACAATCAGTGGGATGTATTTTACAAAATTACCAAAATGACCTTGAAAGAAATACAACGGAATAAATGCCACACACGTTGTTAGAACACTTGCGATAATTGGTAGTATTACAAACGATGTCCCTTTAACAGCCGCCTTATCAGGCGCCATACCTTCACGCTCAAGCCGCGATATATTTTCAGCTACAACAATCGCATCATCGACAACAATACCCATCACAATGATAACCGCAGCCAAAGTCATCCCATTAATAGTTTGACCTAAAAATGAAGCACACAACATAGTAAAACAAAATGTAAAGGGAATCCCCATGGCCACCCAGAAAGCAGCCCGTTTATTGAGAAAGAAATACAGCATAATCAGTATAAGGAAAAACCCGATAGCACCATTGGTACTAATAATATTTAAACGATTACGTAAATCAATAGACTCATCATCCAATAAGGCTAAATTAATACTGCTACCTTCTAAATTATTTCTCTTAAATTGCTCAGCCGCTTTTGAAACAGCGTCTAAAGATTCAAGTATTCCCGATGAACTATTCTTAACGACACTAAATAAAATCGCTTCATGCCCATTTACCTTTGTTATTTGTTTATTCTTTTCGTAGCCTTCGATTACTTGAGCGGCTTCATTTAATCGAATAACTTGCCCTTCAAATCCACCTTGAATAACTAAATTATTTAATTTATCAACAGTATTAAGCTCTGATAAAAGCGTAACTTTAGGCTCTTTAGCTGTTTGAATCGTTCCAGCAGGTTTACGAATATTATTATCTTTTATCTCCCGCATAACCGTATTAAAAGGAAGTTCAAACTTAACTAAAGTTTTAGGAATGGCTTTAATCTGAATTTCTTCTTGAAGGTATCCATTTTTATTAACACTATTAACTTCGGATAAATTTAATAGTTGTTGCTCAAAAGCATACGCATACTTTTGAAGATTACGACGAGAATCAATATCCAATAAATGGGTGCCTGTATCATAAAGAGCAATATCAAGGATGGCTTTTTTTGAAGATCTAAAAACACGAACGTTCGGGTCATCAATAACTTCTGAAGGGAGTTGAACATCTAAGACAGCATTACGAATTTCCGTAATCGCCTCATTAACATTAGGATAATTTTGTTCTAGTTCAACATTAACGTTTGATTGACCAACACTAGATGTGCTTGTAACCCGGTAAACACCATCAAGACCACGTACTTCTTCTTCAATTGGTTTGGTTACAAAATATTCAACATCTGAAGCAGGCGCGCCAGAATAACGTGCAGATATTCTTACATTATCAAATGTAATATCTGGCCACTCTTCTTTTTTAGTTTGATTCCAGGCAAAAATACCACCAATAAAAACAACCAACATTATCATATTAGTTAAAAGGTGTCGCTTGGCAAAAAATGAAATGAGTTTTTCCATCATTAAGAAATTATCTAAAGCAAAGGTGTTGGTTGAAATTACTATCGCGTTATTTTTGTATAAATAAAATTATTATCCATCACATTGAAAAGTTAAGAACCTCTTAGAATAATACAACACCTTTCTAGCCTGTCGATTTCATACCAAAAGCTATACCGTTTACAGTTAAAGCAAGTAATTGACGCATGGATTCACTGCGTTTATCAACTTTTGTGGCACGCCAATCTCGAAGTAAACGAATTTGCATATAGTGTAGAGAATCAATATATGGATTACGTAATTTAATTGATTCCGCTAAACGTGGATGATGTTCAAGTAAGTTTTTATGTCCAGTAATAGCTTTAACCATAGAAACACTTTTGGCATGTTCTTTTTTAATACGACTAAGTATTTGCTCACGAATATTTTCATCTTCAACTAAAGAAGCGTAACGTCCGGCAATATATAAGTCCGTTTTTGCTAGTGATATTTCCGCATTATCCATAACCATCGAAAAGAACGGCCACGTTTTATACATCTTTTGTAATTGTTTAAGATGATCATTATCTTTAATCGCTTTTTCAAGTGCTGAGCCTATCCCATACCATGCTGGTAGAAGATGGCGAGATTGCGTCCATGAAAATACCCAAGGAATAGCGCGTAAATTATCCATAGTCTTCTTAGCATTACGATTCGCGGGTCTTGAACCAATACGTAACTCCGCCACTAAGTCAATTGGTGTCGCCGCACGAAAGTAATCGTTAAACTCTGGTGTTTCATAAACCAAATCACGATAAACTCTACGTGAATCTTCACCTAATTTACTCATTATCGTTTCAAAATTTTTATCAACTTTAATGCGCTCTTTTTCATGACAAACCGCATCCATAACACCCGTTGTTAATTGCTCTAGATTACGTCGAGCAATCAACGGATGAGAATATTTAAGAGATACAACCTCTCCTTGCTCTGTAATGCGCAGACGCGCTCCATGAGCCGCATGTGGTTGGGCTACCAAGCTACGATAACTCATTCCACCACCACGATCGATCGTTCCACCCTTACCATGAAATAAACGTAACTTGATTTTATGATGATCTGCACAAACAGATAGCTTACGTTGAGCGTCATACAAATGCCAATTAGCAGCCAAATAACCACCATCTTTACTAGAATCAGAATACCCCATCATAACTTCTTGAACATTATCCCGCGCACGCAAATGCTTACGATAAATTTTATTTTTAAATAATTTTTCAAGTAATTGAGGTGCTTTATGAAGATCATCCACTGTTTCAAACAATGGGACAATATCAATATGATCAAGCTTTACTTTTTGAGCACAAGAAAAAGCATCCAACACTATTTCCGCTGAACTTGTCATACTTAAAATAAATCGATGTGCAGCGCGTTTACCATATAATTTTTGAAGCTTCTTAATTGTTTTAAACTCTTCAACAATCTCATCACGATTTGTCTCAAGTTTTCCAGAATGATCACGAAAATCTAAATGGGCCATAACAACACCGCATGATTCTACTTGATGAATTAAACGACTAATACGTCCATTGGCGGCACGGTGGGCCTTTTGTTTAATCAATGCTTTACGTACTGCCTTAAGCTCTTTTAAAATGTACTCTTCATTCGTAAACCCAGGTTTAACTTTTTCAATCAAACTAACAATGCGTCGACGCAACACCTCTTCTAAATGAAATGGATCTTCATGTGCTTCCTTTTTTGGTAAGTCTGGACTATTCGGCGAGGCATGAGAAATTTCGGCAACTAATAATTCTAATTGTTCACAAATCAATTTAACAGCTAATTCATGTTGACGACGCATTGTCTCTAAACTCACCTCAGGTGTAATAAAAGGATTACCATCACGATCACCACCTACCCAATTACCAAACTTTAAAAATGGTCGATTAACACTTACCTTCGGATACACACGCTTCAATTCATCTTCAAACAACTGCATATAATCACCGATAGCATCAAAAATAGTTGTATTGAAATAGAATAAACAATTATTAACTTCATCAAGAGGAGAAACCAAACGATTTCTTGTTTCACGTGTTTGCCACAAAGTCTCAAGAACCTCATCCATATTATCAAGTGAATCCGTAATGCGCATTAAATGCATAAGTGTCGTGCGACGTTTACTTTCGGTAGGATGCGCCGTTAGCACAGGTTGAATTTCCATATCATCTAAACACGCTTGTACTTTCTTACTCGAAACACCCGCTTTATCAAAAGACTTAAATAAAGCTCGCAATGATTGACGTAACTCAGGACGATCACTAATGGACCGACGACGTGCCATTTCTTCACATAAATTTACAACCTGAAAGAATAAACTAAAAGCATGTACCACTTTATAAGCCATCTTTTCATCAAGTGATTGAATCAATTTGCGCTTTTTACGAATCTCTTTAGGGTCATGTTTAGATCGCACCGCTCGAGAAGCATGTCGAATAGCCTCAACAGTGTTAAAAACTTTAACACCTTCTTGCTCGCGAATAACATCACCTAAACGTGTTGTTAAAAGTCGTACGTTTTTTCTCAATTCATTTGCTGAAGTCATAATAAAATTCTCTAATTCTTTCTCTCTGAAGCTATTTTAGATTATTGTGAATTAATTCCGTTGTAATAAATAAAGACCTTTAAATACCAAATCTTCATCGATCTTATTTATCCGTGAAGATATGTATTTCTTCATCAGTTGCACGTGTCCACCAGTAACAACTATACGCGCATTTTTGTATTTTTTCACTTTTAATTGATCAATTAATCCAGAACACATTGTACCATAACCATTAAAAAGACCACTCAAAATACTTTCCTTAGTACTCTTACCCACCAATGTTTTAGGCGCTTTAATCGCATCGATATTTGGGAGCAATGCTGTCTTGTTAAATAAACTTTCAGCAGACAATCGAATACCTGGAATAATAATACCGCCATCATAAACACCACATTCGCTCACCATGTCAAAAGTAATAGCTGTACCCAAATCAATAATAATAGATGGCGTACCATAGATTTCCTTAGCTGCAAACGCACCCACCAAACGATCCTGCCCTACTGCCGTCTTTGGTCTGTAATCTATTTCCATTGGTACTTTAATATCATCACCTATAATAAAGACATCCCACGCTAATTCTTTTCGTAACACACGTTTAACAGATCCTGAAATCTTTGGTACAACACTACAAATAACACATTCTGTTATTTGCTTCTGACGTTTAAATATACGACAAAGACTACGCAATGATTTTTTTAGTTCGCTCACGGGTAAACATGCATCAATACTTTGTAAGCGTTTAACCTTAACTTTATCTACAAACGCAAACTGAATTGTTGTGTTTCCTATATCAACCGCTAGTATCATATGTTATCGCTTCTTTGCTTTCTTTTTATCTGTTGGATAAC
>JBLINE010000078.1:0-5414 GCA_047638895.1 Lysobacterales bacterium | reverse complement strand
GAAGAATCAACATCATCTGAAATTAATCCTTATTAGGAGTATGGTTTTATGAACTATTTTAAAAAATATAATAGTGGTGCTTTTAAATTGGTAATATTGAGCGCATGTTTTCTTTTTTCTTTGGTTTCAGGTGTTAGTGCTGAGTTAAAGCAAGAATTGGCTGAGGAATATCGTGCTAAAGGGTATGAGGCTTATCAACGAGGGCATTTAGACACTGCGGTTCAAAATTTCACTAAAGCGGCGACTTTGGGGCTTAAAAGCGCCGCTTTATTTAATGATATGGGTGTTTTATATGAAGATATGCAAATGCTTAGTCGTGCAGAGCAATTTTATATAAGCGCTATTTCAGTAGATCCACAATTTTTACCAACTTATTCTAATCTGGCCTATTTGTATTTAAATTTAAATAAAGAGGAAATGGCAATACAGAATTTTAAAAAACGATTTGAATTGTCAATGCTTTCTGATGAATGGACAGAAAAAGCTAAAGATGAATTATTAAAAATAAGCCCTAGTTATCAACGATGGATTTCAACGATTGAAGCTAAGAGACTTGGTGATGAGATTCTTAGGAAACAACGACAAAGGTTTAAGACAAATCTTATTCGTTCACGAGAATTTTATTTATTAGGAGAGAAGCTTTTCGATCAAGGAAAGCCTAAGGAAGCAGTTAAGCATTACAATATGGCTTTAAAGTACACGCCAGCGAACCCAAAGATTGTTAAAGCTCGAAAAATTGCCATTGTAGCTTTAACTGAAGAGCATATTAAAATGGGAACTGAGCAGGCGCTTAGACAGTTAAGTATTGGAGATTCAAAATCCGCTAAACATGAAATCCAAAAAATACTTGCAACAATGCCAAGTGAATCAATAAATCAATTCAAATAGTAGTACTCTATGAAGAAGAAACAGTTATTTATTTTAGACGGACACGCGTTATGTTATCGTGCATTTTATGCTGTGCGTGAACTGACAAATAGTAAAGGACAGCCTACAAATGCTGTTTTTGGATTTGTTAATATTTTCCGTAAGCTTTTAAAGAATTTTGAACCTACACATATGGTGGCCTGTTTTGACTCTAAAGGTCCAACATTTCGTCATGATATGTATAAAGAGTATAAGTCTCAACGCTCACCAATGCCTGATGAGTTACGTTCTCAAATACCAATTATTAAAGATTTATTAAAAGCATACCATGTATCAATTGTCGAACAAGTTGGCTATGAAGCTGATGATTTAATTGCTGGATTAGCACAGAGAGTATCTTCTAAAGATATGGAAGTTGTAATTGTTAGCGAAGATAAGGACTTATATCAATTATTTAATGACTATACAAAGTTCTTTAGCGTCCGCCAAGATAAGCTACTTGATCAAGCCATGGTTACTAAGAAGTTGGGATTTGAGGCGACACGTATTGTTGATTTCATAGGTATGGCGGGGGATAAGGCAGATAATATTCCTGGCGTTGTTGGAGTTGGAGAGGTGACGGCGCGTAATCTGATTAATGAGTTTGGTAGTTTAGAAGATATTTATGCAAATCTTGATAAGATTGAGAAAGTAAAAGTACGCGCAAAGATGGAACGTGATCGGGAGAATGCTTTGTTTAGTAAGGAGCTTGCTTTGTTGGTGTATGATAAGCCGGTTGATATTGACGTTGAATCATTTGAGTGGCAAGATCCTGATCGTGATAAATTATTTGAAATGTATAAAGATTTAGAGTTTAAGCGTTGGGCAGACGAATATGCTCAAGAGATGATGCCTGAAGTTACAGTCGCCATTGATATAAAGCCCTTTGATTTGAACGTACTTAAGGGGAAGAAACAAGTAAGTATTTTATTTAAAGAAGAGTTGATTTATTTAGCGACACAACGCGATGAAATATATCAAATAAGTCTCGATCAGATTGAAACGTTAAAATCTTTGTTTGAAGATGATAAAATAGTAAAGGTTGTTTATGATGTTAAAGAACTTATTAAATTGTGTAGAATTAAAAATATCACCTTAAATAATATTTTTGACTGTTTACTTGCTGGCTACATTGCGAGTCCAACTGGATCAAATGAAATTAAGGACTTTGCGTGGAACTTTCTTAAAGAAGCCATTGAAGATATTAAGCCAGAGCAGGAAGTTGGAATCTTATTTGAATTATACGCGTGGCTTAATAAAACTCTTAAAGAACAAGACTTAATGAAGTTATATGATGAACTTGAGTTTCCATTAGCTCAAGTTATTGCGACGATGGAGAGTGAAGGCGTAATGTTAGATCTAAAGTTTCTTAAAGACATGTCTGTTATGTGTGAAGGTACTATTTCTAAATTAACTACAGAGCTTTATAAAGAAGCTGGCGAAGAGTTTAATATAAATTCCCCAAAACAATTAAGCACTATTTTATTTGAGAAATTAGGTTTACCTGTTATTAAGAAAACAAAAACAGGATTTTCAACTGATGAGAGTGTATTGACGACACTGGCGTTATCGCATTCTTTTCCAGCAAATGTTCTTGAGTATCGCCATTTAACAAAATTAAAGTCTACTTATGTAGATGCGTTGCCGAAGGTGGTGGATGATACTAACCGTTTACATGCCCAGTTTGTACAGACTGGTACAGAGACGGGGCGTTTGAGTTCACGTAATCCAAATTTACAAAATATTCCAATTCGCACAGAATTGGGTAGGCAAGTGCGTAAAGCTATTATTGCGTCAGATAAAGATCATATACTTCTTGCTGCTGATTATTCGCAAATTGAGTTACGTGTTTTAGCGCATATATCTAAAGATGAAAATTTAATTAAAGCATTTAATGCAGGACAGGACATTCACACGTTCACTTCTTCACTTATGTATGACGTTCCAGTAGATGAGGTGACAAAAGAAATGCGTTATTCAGCTAAACGTATTAATTTTGGTATTGTCTATGGCATGAGTGCTTTTGCTCTTTCAAAAGACTTAAGTATTTCACCGAAAGAAGCACAGGAATTTATTAATAAGTATTTTGAACGTTATCCAGGAATTAAGACATATATGGATAACGCAATTGCATCATGTGAAAAAAATGGTTATGTGAGCACTCTTTTAAAGAGAAGACGTTACATTGCAGACATTGAACATAAGAATAAGAATATTCGCCAATTTGCTCAGCGCCAAGCCATTAACACACCAGTGCAAGGTTCAGCAGCGGATTTAATGAAGTTGGCTATGATCAACATGCAAAACACATTAGATGAAAAAGGTTTAAAATCAAAGATGATTATGACGGTCCATGATGAATTAGTTTTTGATGTACTTAAGTCTGAGCAAGAAATAATGATTGAGTTAGTACGCGAAGTTATGGAGCATCCTTTAAAGCTTGATGTGCCTACTAACGTAACTATAAAAGTGGGAAATAATTGGTTGGAGATGGTAGACGTATGAAAGTAGCATTTGTATCTTCTGAAGTAGTACCATTTGCTAAAACAGGTGGATTAGCTGATGTTTGTGGGGCGTTACCACTAGCTCTTGAAGCGCAGAAAGTGCCAACAATTATTATTTTACCCTATTATAAAGAGGTAGAACTTAAGAAATATAAGGTTGAAGAAATTGAGAAAAGTGTGCTGAGAGTTGGCATTGGCAATAATATCAGTGTATACTTCGTTAAAGCTAATAAATATTTCAATCGTGTTGGAATATATGGAACAGCACAAGGTGATTACCCAGACAATCTAGAACGCTACAAATATTTCTGCGAAAAATCCATATCAATCATCAAAAAACATGAAAAAGACGTTACGATTATTCATTGTCATGATTGGCAAGCTTCATTTATACCAATATTACTTAAAAAGACATATACAGATGATAAAGATTTAGTCAAAGTTAAGTGTGTACTGACGATTCATAATTTAGCATTTCAGGGTATTTTCACAAAACAGCAATTTAAAGCGTTTGGTTTTGATAAATTATCATTTAAGGCTGAAGAATTTGAGTTTTATGGGCGGATGAATTTACTTAAAGCAGGTATTATTAATAGTGATGTTGTGACTACTGTAAGTGCGCAATATGCTAAAGAGATCCAAACGGTCGATTTAGGATGTGGGCTTGAATCGGTTTTAAAACAAAAGAAAACTAAACCAACAGGAATTGTGAATGGGATTGATACATCTATTTGGAATCCTGCTAGCGATAAGCATTTATTAGTTAAATACGGTAAAGATAAATATACACAAGGGAAGTTAAAACATAAGCAGTACTTGCAAAAGAAATGCAATCTTACTGTCGATCCAAATATTCCATTGTTCGGATCGGTAGGACGTATTGCGCATCAAAAGGGTGTTGATTTAATTACTGAAGCGATTATACAATTTGACGAAGAGAATGTTCAATTTATTGTGCAGGGATTAGGCGATAAGGAAATGCTTGATGGGCTTAAAAGATTAACGCGTCGTATGAAAGGTAAAGTGGCTCTTGTAGCTGAGTTTGATGAACAGTTAGCGCATCGTATTTATGCTGGTAGCGACTTCTTTTTAATGCCATCACGTTTTGAGCCTTGTGGCTTGAGTCAAATGATTAGTATGAGTTATGGGGCGTTACCGATTGTGACAAATACGGGAGGCTTGGCGGATACGGTTATTAATTATGATGAGCTTAAAGGTAATGGTTTTGTTTTAAGTACGCCAAGTACAGATGCTTTGGTTGAAAGAATTGAAGAGGCGATGGTGGTTTTTAGTAAGAAAACAAAACTTAAAAAATTAATAAAGAATGCCTTTAGTGCTGACTTTTCATGGAAAAAATCAGCGAAACATTACAAAAATATATACACATGTTTATCATAGGTTTAACAGGAAGTGTAGCTACAGGTAAGTCGACGGTAGCTACTATGTTTAAAGAGTTAGGCGCTAAAATTATAGATGCCGATAAAATAGTGCATGATCTTTTAAAGAATAATGTCACTTGTAAGAAAGAAATAGCCTGCACGTTTAAAAATGTTTTGAATGAGGAAAGTAATATTGATCGTAAAGCTTTGGCGCAAAGTGTGTTTAATAATATCACAAAACTTAGAAAGCTTGAAAGAATTATTCATCCACGTGTCCGCCGTGAAATTAATAAACAATTGAAACGATATAAGACGCGTAAGATAAAAGTTGTTGTACTCGATATTCCATTGTTGTTTGAAGGTAAGTATCACAAAATTACGGATAGTAATGTTGTAGTTAAAGCAACCCAAGAGTTGCAAATTAAACGTGTTATAAAGCGCTTGAATATATCAAAATCAGAAGCATTACAACGTATACGTACGCAGATGACGATTCAAGATAAAATACGATTAGCGGATCATGTGATCGATAATCGTGGAACAATTACTCAAACAAAGAAACAAGTAAAACATATATTTCAAAATTTATGTATTTAAAATTCTAAGGAGAGGTGCAAAAATGGCT
>JBLINE010000077.1:0-5434 GCA_047638895.1 Lysobacterales bacterium | reverse complement strand
ACACATAGAAAATGGTGGAATATCTTGAATAACTTTTGTACATCCTCCGACGATAGATAGACGTCCTAGTCGTACAAACTGATGTACCGCACTTAATCCACCAATAACAGTATTATCTTCAAGTGTTACATGTCCTGCTAATGTTGCACCGTTAGCCATCACGCAATTATTTCCAACAATACAATCATGTGCAATGTGCGAATAAGCCATAAATAAGTTATTATTTCCAATAACTGTTTTACCACCACCCTTTGCTGTACCAGGATTCATCGTTACATATTCACGAATCACATTATCTTCACCAATATTAAGAAAGACATTATCATCTGTAGCGTGTTTTTTATCTTGCGGAGTGCTTCCTACAACTGCCCCGGTATAAATTCTAGAATTACGTCCAATAAGTGTTTGCCCTGTAATAACACAATGACTGCCAACACGCACATTATCACCTAAACGAACACCCTCTTCAATAATCGAATATGGTCCAACCGTAACTCCTGATGATAACTCTGCCCCAGGATGTATTATTGCTGTTTTATGTATTCTTACATTTTCCATACTTTTATTCTAACGTAAATTAAACCCTTTTAAACAAAAAAGATGACTTTTTAATCAAGATATGTTGATGATGTAAATGAAAACATCATATCAGCTTCAGCTACAACATTACCATCAACAGTCGCAACACCATGCACAGTTGCAGTCTTTGATTTATCACGAATAATAGTTACTTCCATTAATAATTGATCTCCAGGAGTTACTACTTTCCTAAATTTCACGTTATTAATAGCCATAAAGAACGCTACCTTACCATGATGGTGCTCGTTCGTCAATATCACAACACCAGCCGTTTGAGCCATTGCCTCAACCATCAAAACCCCTGGCATAACTGGTTTTGTAGGAAAATGTCCTTGAAAGAAACCATCATTAATAGTGATATTCTTTATCCCGACTGCACTTTTACCCTTCTCAATCTCAACTACACGATCAACAAGCAGAAATGGATAACGATGTGGCAAAACTTTCATAATTCCGGAAATATCAATTTCTTTCTTATCTCCATAGGTATAACCAAGAACAATACCTTTCTCTTTAGACTCTAAGTATTGTTTATATATTTTATTCAATAATTTAAAATTTAATTTATGTCCACTCTTAGTTGCATATACACGTCCACGTATCGGCATACCCAACAAATATAAATCTCCAATGAAATCTAATACTTTATGACGCGCACATTCATTCTCGAAACGTAATTCATTATCTAAAACACCCTTATCACCCATAACTAAAGTGTTTTGATAATTTGCTCCTTTACCCAACCCCATCTTCTTAAGCTCATTAGCTTCACTCTCTAAACAAAAAGTGCGACACGGAGCAATATCAGCTTCATAAATATCTTGTGTTATTTCAGTAGAAAAATACTGACCATGCAACAATGGATGTGTGTAACTAAGTGTATAATTAATACTTAAATTATCATTTGGAAAGATATATATTGCAGATCCATTTTCTTCAACACCAATAGGTTCAGTAATACTATAAACTTCAGCATCAGCATTTTGTTCACTTACTCCAACTGCTTTTATATTATCCACGTATTCTTTAGAACTACCGTCAAGTCCTGGAAGTTCATTACCATTGATTTCAATCAATACATTTGTAACTCCAAGACCACATAATGCACTCATTAAATGTTCAACTGTATGAATATACACACCATCTACACCAATAGAAGTACACCGTGGTAATTCCGAATGATCGGAAACACTTTCTGGGCACGCTTTAATAACTGGCTTAGTGTCTAAATCAACACGTGTAAAATTAATTCCCGTATTCTCTGCGGCAGGCTTAAGAACAATATCAATAGCATTACCTGTATGTAATCCCACACCTGATATTTTTATATCGCTTTTAATTGTTTTTTGTTTAACTAACATCTTCTACTCTCTCTTCTAATTTCTGTATTCTTTTCTTTAAATCACGAATAGTTTTAACATATACAGGTAACCTTTGAACTGCGGCATTAACTTTCTGCGCATGCTTATGAGGTTTCGCTGGATACCCTGACACCATTTGTTTATCCAAAACTGATTTAGTAACACCTGCCTTCCCAGCAACAATCACTCCATCACCAATAGATAAATGGCCAGCAATACCGGATTGACCAGCTAAAATAGCACCCTTACCAATTTGACAGCTACCAGAAATACCAGCTTGAGATATAATTAAAACACCTTCACCAACATCCACATTGTGTGCTATCTGAACTAAATTATCAATTTTTGTACCACGACGAATAATCGTTTTATCAAATCGCGCACGATCAATTACAACATTACCGCCAATCTCCACATCATCCTCAATAACAACACACCCAATCTGAGGTAATTTATGATGTACACCATCTTTTTGTGTATATCCAAACCCATCAGACCCAATAACTGATCCACTATGAATACTAACACGGTCACCAATTACAGTATCATGGTAAATTGATACATTAGCATGTATTACACAGTCTTTTCCAATCGATGAGTTATTTCCGACCGAAACCCCAGGCATAATAAAAGTATTATCACCAATGGAACAATTATCTGAAATAACAACATGTGGTCCTAGTGTAATATTAGAACCTAAAGTAACATTCTCAGCAACTACAGCTGTCTTGTGCACGCCAGAAAAAGACGTATTCTTATCTGTAAAAGTATCAATTACTTTTGCAAAAGCTAACGATGGATTATCGACAAAGATGACAGTTCTATCTATCACCTTAAGGTCCTGCGGCACAATTATGGCTGAAGCATTTGTTGTATCAAGATAAGAAACAAACTTCTTGTCGTCGAGAAATGTTAACTCCCCTTCTTTTGCTTCTTCAATGCCACTCAATCCTGTTACAACTAAGTTTTCATCACCGGAAACCTTACCATCAACAATCTTAGCAATTTCAGCCAAGGTGATTTTCATAAAAATTAAACCTATTTTATTTTCTGGTATTTAAAATACCTAAAACTTTTTCTGTAAGATTATGTGACTCTTGACCATAAATTAAAACACGGTCATTAAGAATAATTGAATACCCTTGTTTCTCAGCATAATCACGTACTATTTTCTCAATCTCAAGTAATATTTCACGAATTTTTTCGTTACGCTCTTTTGTTAATGTCGTCTTCTCTTGACGATCAAATTCAATTAACGCAGCTTGCATTTGCTCAATCTGAGCTTCTAATTCAGCTTTCTTATCTTCTTTAAGTAAAGCTAATTTACCTTGTGATTCTCTTAACTTCTCAATCTTTTCATTCTTTTGCGCTTCATATTCATTTTGCTTAACTTCAAGTGTTTTATCATAAGCCTTTGTTTTGTGATACTCATCAAAAAGAATACTTAAATCAACATACCCTATCTTTTCTTCCGCTTGTGCAATGCTCACATTCATAGCACCTAAGATTAAGAACATAACAACCAATATTTTAATAACTTTCATTAATTTCTCCTTGTAATTGATTCAACCAATACTTTTTATGAATGAACCTCGCTATGGTATCATCAAATCCTTAGCGAGGCAATTCAAGATTTATACTCTATTTTTATTAAAATCCACGACTAACGTTAAAATAAAATTGTCCTTTTTCATCAGCACGACCATCAGGCTCACTTAGTGGATACCCATAATCTAAACTAATAGGACCAATTGGAGTTTTTACGCGTGCTCCTGCACCAACGCCAGATTTAAATCCACTAGTACCAAAATCTCCAACATCAGCCCACACATTACCTGAGTCAAAGAATACAGCAAGCTTAAGAAAATCAATAATCGGCATAGTATATTCAACAGTTGAGACCAACATAGCTTCCCCACCAATTGGATCATTCGTTGTTGCATCATGAGGGCCTACACCACGTTGCTCATATCCACGTATACTATTCGCTCCTCCAGCAAAAAATCTCTCAAAGATTGGAACAGTACTCGAATCTCCATAAGCATCAACAATACCAGCCTTTGCTTTAAACTCAAGTACTGAGTTAAGCATTAAAGGCACGTAATAACTACCTCCAGCAGTTAAACGGTAGAAGTCTTTATCTCCGCCCAAAATACTACCTGCTACATCTGCATTACCATTAAACACCCATCCTTTGCTAGGACTAAACACACTGTTACGCTTATCATGTTGATAATTAAATCCAAGCACACTAACTACATTACTTCCAGCTTCTGCCAATAAAGCCGCAGAAACATTTGCTTCGAAGTTTGAAATCTCAACATCTTCCCACTTATACGAAACACCTGCTCGATTATGCTCTCCAAATTGCTTACTTAAACGCAATGCCGCACCTATACGTTCTTCATCATAGGCATACCCAGTATCACTTTCTCTATCACGTTGCCGTGAATAAATATCAAACCCGAACGATATCGGACGATCAAATACCCATGGTTCTGTAAAGCTTAGGAGCATGTTGTTTTTACTAGATCCTGTTTCTGCACGTAATTGTAGCCTTTGACCACCACCAACAAATGTTGGCCAATTCATAATATCAAAATTACGTTGTTCAATCTCAACAAAACCAACAACACGATCAACCGTACTAAAACCACCACCAAAACTAAATGATCCTGTCTTAGCTTCTTTCACTTGAACTACCAAATTCTTACGATCGTAAACGTCTGTATCTTGAATATCAAAAGACACATCTTCAAAATAACCTAAATTACTTAGTCGCTCTTTACTGCGTCGCAATTTAGACCCATCAAAACGATCTCCAGGATAAAGACGTAATTCTCGTCGTACAACAATATCACGTGTGCGTGTGTTTCCTTCGACTTGAACTTTCTCAATATAAGCAAGACCACCTTCTTCAACATCAATCTTAATATCAACCATGCCTGTTGTTCCATCTAAGGATGCCGCATCAACAATCTTAGCAAAAATGTAACCACGATCAAAATAAAGTGACCGCACATTTGCTACATCAAGTTTTAATTTCTCACGACTAAAAATACCACCTTCATCAACAACCTTCATAACACGACGAATTTCTTTTTCTGAAACAATATCATTCCCTTTAATTAAAACATCCCCTACTGTATAACGCTTACCTTCTTCAACGTTTACGTTAACCTCAACTTTTCCTTTATACTGATGATCAACTTCGTAATTTACTTGTGCATCAATATATCCTTGTTGCTCATAAAAAACTGCTATACGATCCATATCTTCACCTAACAAATCTTCTTTCAAATAACCACCACGAAAAATATTTTTAGTTTTCGACTTAATTAAACGCTTAATTTTCCGATCTTTAAAAGAATCATTCCCATAAATATTAATATCTTTTACCTTAATTTGATGCCCTTCTCGAATAACAAAATGTAAGCTTGCTTTATTAGTAACCTCGTCTAAAAAAGTTTCCGACTCAACCTCTACCATCGACA